>NZ_JBSQYS010000005.1:0-155713 GCF_055140945.1 Sunxiuqinia sp. | reverse complement strand
GGCCTTAGGATTCTTTCAGGTGGAAATCAGAAAAGCGGGGAGGGGGCATCTGGTTTTTGTGACCGATGAGAATGGAGCAGTAATCCGGCATCCGATGAACCTGTCAGATTTTGGGGAGCGGCCGAGGTTTTATTTGAATGAGAAACAGAAATACGCAGCTAAAATGGAGCTTTCTGAAAAGATGGAAATACCTGCCAAAATTTTGAAGCCGCTGATTTTAAAGGAGCTGATCCGACAAATACAGATTCAAGTTTCCGGACAAGGATTACAGAACAACAGAAAGAGCAAATTAAAAGCAAGAAAAAGAAAGGGAAAACGGTTTTGATGTATTGATCTTTCATCAATTTTTCGTTTTCATAGCTGGGTAAAAGTGCTGTGATAGTTGTTGATAAACATATTTAATTTTTCTAAAATATTTTGTGGTTTACTGTTTTGAAATCGTAATTTTATGTTTCAAGAATCAATTATTGCTTACCTGACACCCAATAATGAACGAACAACAGAAACTACGACGCATGCTGGAGATCATTATTTACCTTTCCAGCGGGATCAGGCGGAGCCTTTCTGAAATTTCCAGACGATTTGATATTTCCGATCGGACGGCTTTCAGGTACATCCAGGCTTTTCGCGAAGCAGGCTTCATCATTCCCAAACCAAAAGAAGGCTTGTACTACATTGACAAGGATTCTCCCTATTTCAGGGAAATAAGCGAGTTGCTCCATTTTTCAAAAGAAGAAGCGGTGATCCTGCAAAAAGCCATTCACTCGATTAGCGATGAAAACCTCTTGAAACAAAACCTGGTCAAAAAGCTCTATGCCTTATATGATTTTGGCAGGGTGGCCAATACCATTGTCAAATGGGAGCATTCAGAAAACATCCATCAGCTCATGCATGCGATAAAAAGCAAAAAGAAGGTCATTCTTCGCGGTTACTTCTCTGCCAACAGCAACGAGATGAAAGACCGGGTGGTCGAGCCTTTTAACTTCACAACGAATTATATTGCTACCTGGGCGTTTGATACCGAAGACCAAACATGCAAAACTTTTAAGAATACGCGGATTGGTTCGGTGCAAGTACTGGACGAGCCCTGGGATAACGGAGACAAACACAACATGCTCCCAATGGATGTTTTCAGGATCAGTGCAAACCTGCAAATCCAGGTGAAAATGATGCTTTCTATCCGCGCTTGTGAATTGTTGAAAGAAGAATACCCATTGGCCGAAGAATACATTGAGCCGATAAACGACAATCAGTTTCTGTTCGACGCACCAGTTTGCAGTTTCGAAGGGGTTGGCCGTTTTGCACTGGGGCTTTGCAACGAGGTGCAGGTTGTTGAGCCGAAAGAATTCACCGATTTTTTAAAAGAAAAAGTAAAAAATAGTTTAACTGACATTCGTTGACAGTTTCATGTTCGAAATTGGTCTTCGAAAAGTAAAACTGAAACGTTTCAAAGCATAATTGAAATATAGAATCGTATCCTTATGAGATTTAAAATTACATTCAATCGTACCGGGAGGCAGCGCATGCTTCCAATGGACTACCAGTATTACCTGAGTGCCTGGATATACAAAATTCTGGGAAAGGCAGACCGGGATTTTGCCAGTTTTTTACATGCCGAAGGTTATCCTTTGGGACATCGGCGTTTCAAGCTCTTTAATTACTCTCCGCTTGATTTTGGCAAACCCAAATTATGGAAAGAAAAAAGTCTATTTGAAATTCAGAATGACCAAATCACCCTGAAGGTTTCCTTTCAGCTCGGTGATGCCGCTGAAAAATTTATCATTGGGCTGTTCAATAACCAACAGGCCTATATTGGCGATCAGTTTAACGGATTGGACTTAAGCGTTGCACAAATTGAACGCCTGCCCGAGCCCATCATTCAGACCGAGATGAGTTACCGGGCCATTTCGCCAGTGGTCATTAGTTTGAAAGGTGAACAGGACAAATATGCGCAATACCTTTCGCCTGACGACAATGGCTACGAAGAACTGTTTCTAAATCATTTGCGGACAAAACACCTGAGTTTGCCAGTTGGAACGGATTTATCGGAGAATTTGAAATTACAGTTCCAGCTGAAAAGTAAGCCCAAATCAAAACTGATTACCATAAAACCTTACACCTTGCAACAAAGCAAGGTGCGAGGTTTTGTGTTTGATTTTACACTCACAGCAAATCAAAAAATTCATCAATTGATTTTATCCTGTGGAGCTGGTGAAAAAAACTCAATGGGATTTGGGTGGTGCGAGGTACTGGAAGTCATGTAATAAAAATGAAAAACACCAACAATATGAAACAAACCAACAACACGATTGACTGCGAAAGTTCAGAAATACCTAAAGAGTAGGTCTGCAAAACTAAAAAAGCCAGAGCCGAAAATTTCAACTCTGGCCAATCAGTAATAGCGTAATTTGTTTTACACTTATCTATTTGTTTCAAATCCAGAATGGTACGATTGGAAAATAAAACAACAGCTATTATTGATGTGTTTTAAAATGCGTTTAGATGTCAGACCAAAGTTAATGTTTTTAACATGAAAAAGAAGCAGCAAAGAATACGTTGTTTTAAACTTATATATTTTGGGCTTGCATATCTCCAAATTTGAATATAGCTTTGTAGAAATCTTTTTCTATGAAAGAAATATATCAAAATTTCGAATTTAACCTTATGACTTTAGAAAAAGTTATTGAATATGTAGGGAAGAGAATTAGCACTCTTAAAAGTCAAGGATTTAGTGATGATCAGATTCAGTTGATAATTTTTGAAGACCAACTTTTTAAGGATTATTTTATTGATTCATCATATTTTGAAAAAGTTAAAAGGTTTTTTTATTAATAATACTACAATAATATGATTAAAGAAATTTGCCAATTTGTGGAAACACTTGAAGAACAAGCTTCCGATTTGTTTGAAGATGGAGCCAAGCTCAAAGAAGGTATTTACGTTGCTCTTGATATTGGCCTTCAAGATGGTAAATATATTCTGAGAAATGTTGATGAAAATGGTGATATCTCGAAGGAGGACATTGGCCTATTTACGAAGAAGGAGGACATTTCTCCATTTTTTAACCGATGTCGCATGATTCTGCAAGCATCAAAGCCAGTCTCCGCTGCAAAAATATTTAATCCAAACAAGAAAATTTTCAATGTTACCTGTTCTCCGTTTGCAGTTGGATGCACAAAGAAAATAATAGATAAAAACCTTGCTAGTATTGGAAAAGATGGCATTCTTAATGAACTAACCAAACAGTATTTAAATAAAGCCGAAGAGTTCGTTGAAGAAGGACAGCCGAAGATCTGGTTTGAGGGTTTTAAAAGTTATTTGACAAATAACTTTTGGAATCTGTTAGAGCAGATAGAATACAACAATCTGAAAGATGCCTTTGCTATCGTATTATATTTGAAATCACCTTCGCTCGAAGAGTATAAAATCCCATACCAAAAGTATCTAGGACAAAATGTTTTTAATAAGGCTGATTATAACACAACATTTCAAGAAGTTGTGTTTGGAATTAGTGATAGACTGAGTTCGTTTAATGATAAAAAACGCTTCTTGCAACATCAATCGGCCAGTTTTAAATACAACTATAAAATTCATAGTGAGGATGCTCAATTAATTTGGAAATTTTACCAATTGAGTCAAAATAAGCAATTACCAAATCCCCTTCCTATTTTTGTTGACCGGAATGAAGCAAACCTGAATGCTGATGTTGTTAAACTATTTAATGCTGATGGCATTGCCGGTTATTCCGAAATTATTCGATCGCTTTTGAATCTTCGAAGAAGCAATCTCCAAAACTTTTATCTTTTGTTTGTCCAGAAAGGACAAATTATAGACTTGGATTTTGTTCCTGTATTTAATTACACCTTGAAGAATAGAACAGATGAGGATTTTATGATCAAAGAGTTGTTTGGACTTGAACCAAGAGCCTATTTTAACAGTCAAGAGCATAATGTTTTTGATTTTCAATTTCAAATTGTTAATCCCATTTTCAACAAACAGTTGGTTCAAGAAACGAAGGCAGGTTCACTGTGGATAAAATATTTCGACGACCTTGAGATTAAACCTGATTACGGACTAACTGATGCAATCTACAATTTACTATATAAGTACAGGAAAGCTTGGTATGATTTCATATACAAATCGAAGCAGCATGAAATAACCATGACAATGATAGATGAAATGTTTCGGGACTCCATTTTTGATGATCTTAGGCATGATGACGAATTAAAAAAAACAATACAAATACGAAAGAAACTAAGCCTTTGGTTTGGTTTACAACCAATTTTCGATAACAACTTTAAAACAAATAGTATGGCAAACAAAACCGTTGAGTTACAAACGAAGCTTCGGGAAATTGCCCAAACCGAATCGCTTCACATCGAAACCGATGATGAATTCGCTTTTTCAGCTGGGCAGGTAATTTGGAAACTATTGATTCAAAGTGAATCGGCAAACCGTTCACACGCACTGCTTGAACCATTCTTGCAGAAAACTGAACCTATGCTGTTTAAGCAAGCAGTTGCTAGTACATTCAATATGTATAAATACAAGTTCGCATTGTATCCAAACAAATATGAGTTCGATAAACTGTTCAGTGAGGTTATGGGATATTTCCCCAATAACTCAAACATGAAGGAACACTTACCAATGATTTTGGCAGGCTATTTCTCTGAATCGATATTTAAAAAAGAAAAATAATAACCTTTAAAACTAATTGACATGACTTATTCAAAAAGAATTTTTGGAGCAGCAATTATAAAAGCAGTTAATGCAAATTACAATGCTGACTTTTCGGGACAACCCCGAACTTTACCTAATGGTGTTGTTTATGCAACGGACAAAGCATTAAAATATGCTGTTAAGAATTTTTTGAAGGAAAATTATATTACAGAAAAAGTTTTCTATTTCAAACGGTTCAATGAAGATTTCATTCCCTATAGTTTGGATGATGCATTTGCAACTGCTTTCCCTGAGCATAAGGATGAAAAGGACAAAAAAATTATTGCTAAAGATCTTCTGAACTGCATTGATATTCGTTTATTTGGAGCAACATTCGCGAAAAAATCAAAGACAAACAATGTTGCCATTTCTGTACATGGTCCAGTTCAAATTACCCATGGTGTAAATATCTGGCACCAGAACAATTTCTATTCTGAACAGATAATGTCTCCATTTCGTAATCCTAATGAGAAAAGTGAAGATAATGCAGCTACAACCCTTGGCCGCCAAAGCCGTTTGCACGAAGGCCATTACTTGCATCACTTCTCGGTGAATCCTAAAAACCTAGAAGATATTACAATGCTTGCAGGAAAAGATGCAAAGGAGCTTTCTACTGATGATATTGCAAAGCTGAAAGAGGCATTGCAAAAAGGTGTCACTTACTACGATTCGGCTGCCAAAGCCGGTTGCGAAAATGAGTTATTGGTTTGGGTTACATTAAAACCAGAGTCCAAGCTTGTTCTTCCAAACTTCACACAATTAATGAAGATGGAAAAAGAAAAGTTTGATGGTAAGGTACAACTTGATTTAAGTGAATTGAAAATAGCCATTGAAGCAAATGTCGCAGAAATCGAATCCGTCGAAATCAGTTTAAATCAGGCATCTATTGAAGTAAAAAATGTGCCTCAAAACGCATCTATAAAAAGTTTGTAGATTCATCTAAACCTGACAGGTTTAAAACAACCGCAGTATGGAAAAAATAGTTTCAATCAATATTAAATCGGATTTTGGGTTCTTGAAAAAACCTGACACCAATGATCCGATTTATCTGACCTTTAATATGCTTCACAAACCCTCTTTACTGGGAATCCTTGGAGCAATTATTGGCGAAAAAGGTTTTCAGAAACATGGAGAAATGCCAGAATACTACAAAAAGCTTAAAGGCTTAAAAGTATCAATTGCCCCATTGGAAGAAAATGGGAAAACCTACCACGAGAATGGAAACTTTTCCAAAACAATTATCAAATACAACAATACAACGGGACTAGCAAGCGAAGAGGAGGGTGGCAATCTGATGATAACAGAACAAGCATTGGTAGCTCCTGCCTTTAAGTGTTGGATTATGCTTGACATAGAGAATGAGACAGAGGCTAAACTTTACAACTTCCTTAAAGAAAATAAAGCAGAATATCTTCCCTACTTAGGTAAAAATGAATTCTCGTTGTGGTGGGATAATTTCGAGGAATATGAATATGAAATATTTAAACCAGAAGGCATTTTCCGAATAGACAGCCTTTTTATTAAAGAAGAAACTATCAAAGAAGGTAAGTACGATCCTATTTTTCAATTGGATATGTCTTCTTTCGCTGGAAAAGAATACTTGTATTTCGAAAGATTACCTGTATCCTATGAAACTACAAAGTTATTCCAGTATGAATATGAAGATTTTACTTTTACGAACTGGCAGTTAAAGCAGAATTACAAATTACCGAGCAAGCATTCATTGTACAAATTGTCGAGTAATGAAATCATCCAAATGTTTTAAAGATTATTCGGAGAATCTTTTAATGCTTTTTGAGGAGCCTCAAAAGACTTACTTTGCCCATTTGTCGCACGACAAAAAGGAAAAGGAAACTCTTTTTGAACACTCAAAGTTGGTTTCAGATTATTGCCTGATGTTAGTTGATGCTCATGGTGTTGAGGTTGTAATTGATTCTGTAATTGAAGAACTTAATCAAAATATACCAGTTAAGAATCACGAAGAATTTAGAAACCTCTTTAAAGAATCTTTTCTGGCAGCAATTATATATCATGATTTGGGTAAGGTAAATCCAAACTTTCAGATTTTAAAAATGGAGAACGAATTGTTTATCCAAGAAAAGAATCTTTCAATCCAATCGTACCATTCGTTTTTAGGATCTTATCTGTATGCAAATGTTTTTCTAAAAAGGATATTTGAAAACGAAAAATTTAGTTCGGAAGAAAAATTGCTTTTGTATTTTATAGTTCTTCTTTTCTCTAGTGCTATCGTTAAGCATCATAATTCGACTATTGATTTGTCATTTGAATTCGATGAGCAACAAGTTGATGATTGTTTTTCATTTTTTAAGACTTACAGTTTCCAATTTGATAAAAGCTTTGGTCAAAATTTCTTTTTAAGTGCAAAAAAGATATTAGAAGGATTCAACAAACTTGCTGGGGACAAACCAGAAATCTATTTTAATCTGTTTGCAACAACCAAACTACTCTATTCTTTATTAACCGCTTCTGATTTCTATGCAACCAACGAGTTCATGACAAAAATAAAAGTTAATGAATTCGGCATTTTGAGCAGCAAAGAAAAGGAAAGTCTGGTCGAACGGTTTAAAACTGTAAAGCCATACAATAAAGACCTCTACTCAAGTTTGGAGCATTACCAATCTTTTCCTTTTGAGAGACTGAATGAACGGAATAATAAAAATTTGAATATTCTGAGGCAAAAGCTTACTGCCGAAATGATTTTGAATTTAAGAAAACATTCTGAAAACAGATGCTTTTATCTTGAAGCTCCAACCGGCTCGGGAAAAACAAATCTATCGCTGGCATTTGCTACCGAGCTAATGAATGTTGATTCTTCATTAAATAAAGTATTCTACGTTTTTCCTTTTACAACTTTAATCACCCAGACATTTAAATCGATAAAAGAAACTTTAGAGATTGATAACAATACCATTATTCAACTACACTCCAAGGCTGGATTTCATGAAAAAGCTGATGGCGCTTACGGAAATGAGAAACGGTTATTTCTCGATAACTTGTTTGTGAATTACCCGATTGCGCTAATGTCGCATGTCCGGTTTTTCGATATTTTAAAAGGAAATGAAAAAGAGAGTAATTACCTGTTACATCGATTGTGCAATTCGGTGGTAGTCATTGACGAAATTCAAACGTATAATCCAGAGCATTGGGATAAGATTGTCTATTTCCTTGCTAACTATACTCAATTGTTAAATATTCGGATTTTAATCATGTCGGCAACTCTTCCGAAAATTGATGCGTTGCATGAGAATCTAAAAGGAACTTTTATTTCGCTCATTTCAAATCGGGAACAGTATTTTACAAACCTCAATTTTGCAGGTCGAGTTTCATTTGACTTTACCTTGGCTAATAAAAACAGACCCAATAATGATGAGAAAGAAAACTATCTTTCTGAGTTGTCGGATTTCATGATTGATAAAGCAGAGCAATTCACGGTATCCAACGAAGAGAAGGTTAAGGTTTTAATGGAATTCATCACCAAGAAAACTGCGGCATTGTTTTTCAGAATTATTAATAAGGACAGACGTTTTGAAGATTATAAAATTCTTTTGCTTTCTGGCGATATTTTGGAATTCAGAAGAAAGCAAATCATCAATTCAATAAAGGAACAAGAGTATTCAAAAGTTATTGTTGTATCAACTCAGGTTGTTGAAGCTGGTGTTGATATCGATATGGATTTGGGATTTAAGGATCGCTCGCTTATTGATAGCGATGAACAATTGGCTGGCCGTATCAATCGCAACGCTTCAAAAGATAATTGCGTTGTCTATTTGTTCGATTGTGATAAAACCAGTATTGTTTACGGCTCAGACTTTCGTTATAAAGTACAGCAAACGGACAAAGATATTTTCGATGACTATAAAGAGATATTGGTAAAGAAGCAATTTCATGCCTTGTATGAAAAGGTATTTGAAGAGAAATCAAGGAATATGAAGAATATTTTTCATGCAGCCAATAGCTATTACCAGTACTTCAAAGATTTCAATTTTTCAAAACTTCATGCTGAATTCAAATTGATTGAGGATAATGACAGCCAGCAGCTATTTATTCCGATTTCTATTCCTGTTTCATTTTTCGAGAATAGAACAGATTTGGAGAGAATGGACGTTCTAACCGACTACGGAGAAAATGTAGATGGTTCAAAAGTATTCGATTTTTACGAACACCTTATTCGTTGTGAGATTGACGATTTTGTTTTGAAGAAAATAGAAATGAAGAAATTGGGAAGTATAATGTCGCAATTCTGCATTTCTGTTTATAAAAAGCAACTTGATTCGATAGCAGATATGCTTGATCCCGAAAGAAGTAAATATGGATTTAAGTTTCTATTGAATTGGAAGCTGTGCTATTCACCCGAATATGGTTTTGACTCAGGAAAAATTGATACTAGTATATTCATTTAAATTCAACAATATTATGAAGGAATCCATCGCGATGTTTCAGCTGCTTCGAAAAGAAGAGATCAAAGAACAATCCTACTACCTCATCGACCGCAAATACGACGATGAATTGGGATTGCAGTTGGATTTGGAAGAAAGCAGTAGTGAAGCAATAATATTTTAATTTTCCTAGACCTTGAAGGTTTTCAAAACCTTCAGGGTCTATTCGGTAGAAAGTAACTTTTTCAACCAAATAATCGAACTTCATTTTCGGCGAAAAGGTTTAAAAAGTACTTTTGGTCATCATTTAAAAAATTCAAGGTATGGCAAATAAGAACAAAGGCAAGGTGGTGCAGATGTTAAGCCCGGAAAACTACATCCGCAAAAAGGCGCGCACATTGCCCGTTTACGAATGCAGGATCAACGAAGAGTGGGAAGAATCGAAAATGGCGCAACTATCGGTTGCCCGGCAACACACCAATGGTAATATTACTGTGTGTTTTTATTTAGTTGACCTCATGTGCCTGGGAATTAAAGACACCGATTACATGTTCAACGCCCCCATTCATGCGTATCGCGAACATATTGAAAAGATAGAGGAACATATGACCATGATTGAGATTGATTATGTTCTGGCCCACAATATCATATATGCCGGGCTCGAATATGCCGAAGAGTATGGTTTTAAACCACACAAAGATTTTACCTCGATCACCCGGTTTATGATCGAAGAAGATACCGACGACATCGAGCTCATAGAAATTGAATGTGGATTGAATGGACGTCCAACTTACGTACAAGGCCCTTTTGACGACGAAGTAAAAGTGAAGAAAATTATTGCCCAATTGGAAAAGACCGCCGAACCGGACAATTATTCGGTGCTACTGGAAGAAGATGAAGATATTTTTGACGAAGATATTTTTGATGACGATTTTGACGAAGATGAATTTGAGGAAATGCCGGCTGCTGAAAAAAGAGAATTGTTCCTCAACCTTAGCTCCCGGCTCGAAAGCCTGACAGAAGAAGAAGGTAAACGTTTTATCGTGCTGACCGACTCCATTGTGGACGACCTCATTGATGTTGACTTGCACAATCAAATCTACGATGAATATTTCGAAGATCTGGATATCGAAACCGAAGAAGATGAGATCCCCGATCAGTTGCTGGGCATCAGGCCTGAAGACCAACCTGTTTCAGAAGAAGCGAAAAACCGTTTCATCGAAATATATAAACTGATAGCAGAAAATCCGAAACAAGCAGCAAAAGAACTGAAGATATTCGGAAAAACAGCCAATGGCCTGCCGTGTGTTTATTTTCTTGAACTAACTCTGCTACAGGCAAAAGAATCGCCCAAATACCACCATAAACTTGATGAATATGCACTGAAGTATCCAGATTATCCGCTGATCAGGGTATTATGGGTTACAGAACAAGTCATCTCAAACCACAACTTAAAAGGAAGTCCCGAATACCCGCTTAAGTTGGAAATATTCTTTCCCGACAGGGAAACCATCCATCCAATCGAAAAATACTATTTCCTGACCATGCATGCTTTTGCTGCGGCAAAGGGAAACGATATCGACAGAATTGAAGCATTAAACTCGGTTGTGGGCAGTATTGACCTTCCTGAAACAGAAGAAGAAATACTGGTGACGATTATCGCAATAATTAAAGTCGATTACTTATTATCTTATTTAAAGCAGTAGACAATGAAACCTGTAATCAGTACAAAAAACACAAAAAACGAAATCCTCGCCGCTTACGACGAGTTGATGAAAAAAGTTCAGGAGAAGAAAACCAACGAACCAAAAAAAGTTCAGGAACAACAAAAACAGGAAACCGTTGTGAAAAATGCAGCGGCATTGAGCAACGAAGGTATTGTAAAAGAAGTATCGGGGCTGAAAGTAGGACTTTCGGCGGCGCTCGATAAATTAAGCGAGAACTTTGTTTCGGAATTCCGGAAATTTGAAGAGCTGCAGCAAGCCATAAAAATCGAAAAACAGCAGTTGGAAGACCTGTACCAACTGTCGGCCAGCACCGATTCGCTTGCGGCCATGCTGCTTGCCCAAAAGGAGAAGAAAGAGCAGTTTGAACAGGAAATGGCCACCCGGAAAGCAGAGTTCGAAGAGAAGATAAGAACTGAAAAAGAACGGGTTGACCTTGAAATGTCGGACAAACGGGCGCAATGGAAAAAAGAACAGGAGCTTTATGCCGCACAGACCAAAGAAGCCCGTGACGAACAGAAAAAGAGCCAGGCCCGCGAAGACGAAGAATACCAGTACAATCTGAAAATCACCCGAAAGAAAGAGACCGACCAGTACGAAGAAAAGAAACAAAAACTCGAAAAAGAACTGGCCGACAAAAAAGCTGCATTCGAAAAAGAATTTGCCGAACGCGAAACGAAAATTCAGGAAGCCGAAGCCGAATTAAAAGATCTCAGGATAAAAAATTCCGCTTTCCCAACCGAACTCGAAAAAGCGGTAACGGCTGCAACAAAATCTGTTTCGGAAAGACTTGAAACCCAGTTTGGCTTCGAAAAAGAACTGAAGGAAAAAGAAACTATTGGCGAGCTGAAACTGAAAGACCAGATTATCGGTACCCTAAACGCAAAAATAAAAGACCTGGAAACGACCATTAAAGAACTTTCGCAAAAAGCTATGACCGCCGAAACCAGCGTTAAAGACATTGCCATCCGGGCCATCGAAAGCTCTTCGAAACCCTATTTTATCGAGAAAAATAAGGAGGGACAAGGGAAAGAATAAACTACATCAACACATAACCCTTGAAGGTTTATAAACGAAATACCATGCAACGCTACATCGAACAACTCATTGACGACATCCACAAGGCGACCTGGAATTTGAAGCCGCCGCATAGCCTCTGGGAAGAGTCGGAAGCTGATCCTGACAATGAATTGGAACTCGAAGACATGTCGTTTGTGGAGCAATACATTGAAGGCGAAAAACAGCCCATCGCACAAATCACGGGTATTGGGGCGGAACAACTTCCGCCTTCTGAAAAATTGGCCATTGAACAGCGGGCTTTGCTGGCTGTTGAATTGGAAAAATTGTTGCAGTATTTTCATTTTGTGCTTGACTTTCCGGCAACCCTGCCGGGACACCTTCGCTACCCGTTTATCCGCGATTTTTGGAGCGAAGAACATGTTCCACTTTCGTTTGGCGAGAACCATATTGAGTTTTGTGATTATGAGGTTGAACACTGCCCATTCCCCGGCTATTGCACCACCTGCAAAGAGGTTGAGGCACAGATGAAATATGACGAAGAACGTGATGCCACTGGCGACTTCGACTTCGATTTCGATGTGGATAGCCTTCTGCCGGATCTCGAACAACTGGAAGATATTTGGGATGCCCGCGATAAAATCGAAAACGACGACGAGCCGGACGATGACCCGGATCCCAACGACCACTCGCCATCATAATCAATCTCCCCAATCTTTATTCAATCTAAAATTCAATCTCTATTCAATCATTTCAATCCATGCAAACCACCGGAACCCATTTCAATTATTACCTGATCTGTCACCGCAAATTGTGGTTGTTTGCCAATGGCATTAATATGGAATCGACCTCCGATTTGGTTTACGAAGGCAAACTGTTGCACGAAACTTCGTATCCCCGCCGCAGTGAGAAATACCAGGAGATCGCGATTGATGGGATCAAAATCGATTACTTCGACGCGAAAAACAAGGTAGTGCATGAAATCAAAAAATCGGACAAGCACGAGGAGGCGCACGAATGGCAGGTGAAATACTATTTGTATGTTCTGGAACAAAATGGTGTAACTGGCGCCACCGGCTTACTGGAATACCCGCGCCTGCACAAAACCGACGAAGTATTGCTTACCATCCCCGACCGGGAAGCGATTGGAGAAATGCTCGAAAAGATTGAAAAGGTCATTCATGGAGACCAGTGCCCGGGGCGTATTCAAAAAACGAAGTGTAAAAATTGCAGCTACTTTGATTTTTGCTGGAGCGGGGAGGGTGACTTATGAAAAAAACGTATTACCTATTTAATCCGGGACGTCTTCAACGCCGCGACAATACTCTGAAGTTTACGCCTTACGATGAGGAAGGCAACGAGCAAAAACCCCGCTTCCTTCCGGTGGAGAATGTGGGCGAACTGTATTGTTTTGGAAACCTGGATGCCAATTCGGCGACCTATAATTTTCTTGGGCAGGAGCAAATCCCCATTCACTTTTTCGATTATTACGAAAACTACACCGGTTCGTTTATGCCTCGTGAGGCTCTGATTTCCGGTAAAATGCTGATCGCACAAGTTAAATGCCAGCAAAACAAAAAAGCACGGATCGATTTGGCACAACGGATTTTGAATGGTGCCAGTTTCAATATGGTGAAGAACCTAAAATACTATAACAACAGGGGAAAAGACCTGGAACCAATTATTGAAATGATTGAAAAACTGGCCGGTAAAATTTCTTCGACCACTGCCATTGATGAGTTGATGGGCATTGAAGGGAATATCCGCAAGAACTATTATGAAGCCTTCGAACTGATCATTAATGATTTTAACATGAATGGTCGGAGCTACCGTCCTCCACAAAACGAAGTGAATGCATTGATTTCATTTGGTAATATGATGTGCTACAGTCAGTGTTTGCGGGCTATCCACCAAACCCAGTTGAATCCGACCATCAGTTTTCTGCATGAGCCGGGCGATCGTCGGTTCTCTTTGTCGCTTGATTTGGCTGAGATTTTCAAACCATTACTGGTCGACCGGATTATTTTTAAAGTGATGAACAAAAAGATGGTACAGCCCTATCATTTCGAAGAACAGTTAAACCGGGTGACGCTGAAGCCAAATGGAAAGAAAACAGTTGTCCAGGCCTTTGAAGACCGACTGGGAGAAACCATTAAACACCGCTCGCTAAACCGCTCGGTGAGCTACAAACACCTGATCAAATTGGAGTGTTACAAAATACAGAAGCATCTACTGGGCATCGAAGAATACAAACCTTTTAAAATGTGGTGGTAATGTATGTAATAGCAGTTTATGATATTGGGGAAAAGCGTGTGGGTAAGATGTTGAAACTTTGCCGGAGATATTTGAACTGGATACAGAATTCGGTTTTTGAAGGTGAAATTTCGGAAGTGAAGCTCCTGGAGTTGAAACAGGAAGCCATGCTGCTGATGGATGAGGAAACGGACAGTTTAATTATCTTTAAAACCCGCCAGGAGAAATGGCTGGATAAAGAAGTTGTTGGCCATGAACGCCAAAACCTGGACACTTTTCTGTAGCAAAAGTTGTCGATGGCTTTCCTGAGTAGGTTTTCTACCATAGAAAAGGGAAAAATAAAGAAAGTCAGGTTCTTTGACATCTTGAAAATAAGCGATTTATATATATTTGTCGATCCCCCGGGAAAAATACCTTCAGGGGGATCGACAATCTTTTCATTAAAAAATCCGATATTTGAGAAAGTTAATCTATTGAATATGAATATATTTTTTTGAGTCGTCGAACGACTACCAATCGCACCATACTGGAATTGAAATGCTGATAATTTATATCCTCTGAACTTATCCTTCTCTGCTACCAATCGCACCATACTGGAATTGAAATAATAGAACGGGAAGCGTAACAATACAAGAAATTGTATACTACCAATCGCACCATACTGGAATTGAAATAAGATTGGGGCGAGATTATTCTTTCCCCAATCTTCTACCAATCGCACCATACTGGAATTGAAATGGCGAAGCAAAAATGCTAAAAGAACATGAAACAGCTACCAATCGCACCATACTGGAATTGAAATTTGTAAACAATTAGCCGTGCGCTAAAAGTCGTTTACTACCAATCGCACCATACTGGAATTGAAATTTTGTAACTTTCAATGTCTTCATTCGCCTTTTTTAGCCTACCAATCGCACCATACTGGAATTGAAATTCCGTAGATAAAAAATTCAGGCAAACAAAGCATTTTCTACCAATCGCACCATACTGGAATTGAAATAACCCGTCATTAACACAGACAGCTACGTGGAAAGCACTACCAATCGCACCATACTGGAATTGAAATGGGAGTTCACTTTGTAGTTGTCTTCGTCGATGTGACTACCAATCGCACCATACTGGAATTGAAATTTGATACGGAGTACGACTCAGTAGACATGAATCACTACCAATCGCACCATACTGGAATTGAAATTTCCAAGTGATTCAGATTTTGATACTCTGGTTTGATTCTACCAATCGCACCATACTGGAATTGAAATGGGAACAGGCAAATCGGACAAAATACGCTTAGGGCTACCAATCGCACCATACTGGAATTGAAATTCAAACTGTCAATGGAGCACGATGACAAGGATTACCTACCAATCGCACCATACTGGAATTGAAATGTAGATTTCTTTCATGATGCTACTTTTTCAGTTGCTACCAATCGCACCATACTGGAATTGAAATGTTGATTATAACCTGGTAAAGACTATTCGATTCTGCCTACCAATCGCACCATACTGGAATTGAAATTCGGTTTCTTTGCTTACCACAAACCAGTGGTATTGGCTACCAATCGCACCATACTGGAATTGAAATTATATAAGATTCATCTGCAAGTTCATTATATCCTCTACCAATCGCACCATACTGGAATTGAAATATATATACAATATTGCTCCCACTTTGAGACGTTCCCTACCAATCGCACCATACTGGAATTGAAATTGTTTTTTTGATTTTAAAAAAAAGTTGATGATTTTTCTACCAATCGCACCATACTGGAATTGAAATTGTTTTTCCTTGTGTTCATGCTATTCTATTTTTATCTACCAATCGCACCATACTGGAATTGAAATCAGCAAGCTCAATCTGGTTCAAACCCAATTACTTTCTACCAATCGCACCATACTGGAATTGAAATTTGTTACCGTTGCACATGCAACAAACGGGACGTTGGCTACCAATCGCACCATACTGGAATTGAAATCAATTAGGAACATCATGATATAAAAATATTGGCGCTACCAATCGCACCATACTGGAATTGAAATATATGAATTCCGAGTTAATTCTATCCATTGATTTCTACCAATCGCACCATACTGGAATTGAAATCCGGAAGTTATTAATACTTCGTTCGTGCTTCCTATCTACCAATCGCACCATACTGGAATTGAAATTTCATAATGAATGTCAAGATCAAACGGGTAATTGTCTACCAATCGCACCATACTGGAATTGAAATTATTTACTGCCGTCACTCGGGGCATCTGGTATATACCTACCAATCGCACCATACTGGAATTGAAATACAATATTAATTGTTAGATTTCCTGCAAACGGATTTAACTACCAATCGCACCATACTGGAATTGAAATTAATGACACCATCCGTCATACTTGGTCAGCTCTCCCTCTACCAATCGCACCATACTGGAATTGAGATTCTGGCAGTTTGTTTATTGATCCTCATGTGCTTTTATTTTTTCTTTTCCAAAGCTTCCAAAATATCAAGTTTGATCACCTCCCAATATTTACCTTTTAAACAAATGGGGTCAAAATCAGTGTCTGCTTGTTCAAAGTTTGAAAAATTGGCTAGGATTTCCTTTTCATTGTGCCCATACGGATAGCGTTCTTCATGGAGTTTTAGCATCTGATCTATGCTATAATGTTCGAGAAGCTCATGCAAATCCCAAAAGTCCTTTTTCCGGGCTCCCCGGCTCACGACATCTATTTTCATTGCCACAATATCATCAGCATCGGCAAGACGAATCCCATCCAATTTTAATATTTCTCGGATAAAGGAGTCAGTGTAAAATAAATCGAGTTTGATAGCCTGATCCTTTGATTCACCGATAAAATAAGATTTCCCAAATCCGACGATTTTTGAATCAATCGTATCGACGTATGAAAAATTTGCTCTTAGATATTTATCAATGGTTTCGAAGTTTATCGCACCGTATTCTGAATCCGTAAATAAGTCAATATCCACAGATTGCCGGTGTCCCATTAGCAGGCTTAAGGCAGTTCCCCCAACCAGTCGGAATGGGTTGAAAACTGCTGAACCCATTAATGATTTTAAAGTAGAGAGAAGTAAGGGATTTACTGTATTATAGTATAATTTTAGAGACATGTATAAAAGGATTGTTATTCTTCTTTGTAGTATTTCAGCCAGGCAACAGATCCTTTGATCGTTCTAAAATCCTGGAAACTTCATCCTTCCCATAAAAGCGGACAATTTCCTGTTTTTCCTGTTCATTGCCCCGCTCAAAAACACGCTTGATAATGCTTGGCTTATATTTTATCCAATCCATTTTATCTGTATTGGTATCCCAAAATACCACCGGCCGTATTTTTGACAGATCAGGGTGATGGCCTTTCTGTTGTTTTCTCTTTTCCTGTTCGATATCATAATAGGCCTGCAGAATCATGAAATAGCTCTCATCAATACGCAGTTTTTCTCCTATCCTAACAGACAAAGAAGGGTTGATTCTTCGTTTCCCTTTAGTAATTGCTCCCAAGGTTTGGGGAAACTCGTCAATTGATTTCGCAAACTGTTTTTTTGACAGTCTCCTCTTTTTGAGTTCCCGGTCCAGAATTATTCCAGGATGTATTCCTTTGATAATAGAGATATTTGTATTCATTATTCTTACCCCTTTCCATACAAAAGTAAACATATTTGTTTACTTTTCAAGCCAAATCAAAAATATTTGTCTTTGCTCCATAAATCCGTCTACCTTTCGTGGACACTGAAAATATGACGATAGGAATAAATAAAATTTTTCATATTCCACTTGAAAGAATCTGGAAACGGTTTAAATTGAATGCTTCGGTTAGAATATTCTGGCCCCAATTCTTTGTTCACGGTCATTGTCTGTTCACGCTTGCGTGAACGTTTTGGTTTTGTGAACGCAAATCTATGCCATGACTTGCTGCTACAACACCCTTTCAAACCTTGCTTCAACCAGCTCTTTATAGCTATCCTTGAAATCACCGGCCAGAAAACTATCATCGATCAAATCCATCCATTTGGATTTACTTTTCCCCATCTTTTTGAAGATATTTTCCTGCTGTTTTGCATCAAGGTGAAGAGTTGTGAAGGCAGCTTTAAAGTCGTTCCGCTTGATTTTTTTCTTTTTGCCGTTCAGGGTCAAGGCCATATCCTCGTCATCTGCAGGATTGACCAATGCTGTTGCCAGAAGGTCATAAGCAGGGGTAAGTACAGTGCCCACTCCCGGCTGATGGATCAGTGAAAAGTTCTTTAGGTGCATATCGGCATTTCCGGTTAAGAAAGAGAACAGGACCAGCTCACAAAAGTTAACGACATCCAGACCAGGAGTGGACGAGTATTTCATGATCGCTTTCCCGATTTGTTCATAGCTCCCGTTGTATTTTTCTTCAGTCAGCCGTTCGGTCAACTGGCACATATCTTCCATGTGAAGCTTGCCTTTTTTTACCCGGTCGATCCGTTTGGTAATATAAGCCAGGTTCCCTGACTGCATACGTATCAGGCTGTGTGGGACTACGTTGATTTTAGCCAGGCTTGCCAGGTGCATGGTCAGGTCTTCCACTTCCGGCAAGTGTGGATAGTTGGGGCTTGGAGGTTTCAATATGTAACCGCCCCATAGTCCAACAATTGTAAACCGTTTGGGTGTGTCCCGGTGGCCCCCGGGAGCCAGGTGAAGCGAAAGCTTGGCCTGTACCCCGGTTACAGTGGTCTGGCTTTCTAAAACTTGTTCCGCCAGCTTTTCCAGTTCATTTTCTTGATAGGGCAAAACCGGAGGAACTGTCTGTCCAAACATCTTTTTGCTGCACGGTGCATGGAAATCCTGTTCGTTTTTGGCCAATGGCTTATAACAATAGAGACAGTTCATGTTCTTACGCATTTTCTTCGTTTGCAGGGATAACACTCACAGCCCCGATACAATCTTTGCAACAGGCCATCAAAAGCCCCATCCGGTCACGGGGGTTTAACTTCCAGTTCCTTTCGGCAATGTCCAGCAGCCATCCTTCAGGAATCAGGCCATCAAAAAAGGGGAACATGATTTTGGAAGTAAATTCGGCTTCCTGCAAAGGTAAAGTAAGGCTTATGGCTTGAGGGGGATCAGAATTCAGGTAATTTTTGTCGTATTGAAAATGGTAGCCCTCCTCGTCCTGAACCAGCCAGCCAGCCAGCCGGTCGTTCATCTTTATTTCAGCTTTCCTTTTTGCCATCATTCATCCTTTCTGATTTCAACCGGGCCAACTTCGTAGCCAAACAATTTAAGTACTTGGTTCACTTTGTCCAGGCGCAGGGTTTCTTTTCCTTGTTCCAGGTCGCGGATAAACCGTAAACCTACCCCTGCCTTTTCCGCCAGTTCGGGTTGGGTCAACCTGACAGCCCCTCGCTTCTCTTTTATAAAATCATTTAATCTCATAATTTATACCTTTTCGGGTATAAGTTTAATAAATTATTTTGAAATTATACCATATCGGGTATAGTATTTGTTTACATTAGCCTCTTTATACCCGAAAAGGTATAAGCTTTGGGAATAGAAATAAGGTTTTTAAAGGCTGATGGTTAAAATAAACCGGATGTTTGCGGTTATTACCTGTTCATGCCTGAGAGAATAGATCGGTTTTGTGAATGCACAATTTCTTTAAAAAAACAGACACTATTTTACAAAATAATGAAATCTTAATTAGCCATTTTGAGACAAAAAATAGTCATTTTTGAGACAAAATATCCCTTCTGAAATTTATGTCCAATTTCCTTTTATTCTTTCAAAAAAATGCCTTAACTTCGTCATATTGAATGTGTTCTAATACATGTGAACTATAAGGTGACCTGGTTTTTTCGTAGCGGTATAACCTTTTGATATACAGTTAAAAACAGCACAGTATTCAAATCTTGTCATCCCGACAAAAAAGAAAACCCAGTAAAAACAATTTTTTCTGTTTTTGCTGGGTTTTTCCGTTTAGTTTGAAAAAAACACCTTTAGAAACTAGTTCGAATGATCAGACATGATGTTTATTTTGCGATAACTACAGCTGAAATTCAAACCAATGTCTTTTTGTTTGGTTATTAAGAGAATTCCCGATCTGTTTCTTTGGGGATTTCCCACTCAACAACATAATCAAAGCGGTTTCCTTTGCAATGCAATCCATCGCTTGCAGGGAAAGGTTTATACTGTTTTCTTTTTGCTTTTTTTAGATAACTGGTGTCAATATGACTTTCATTAATAAACGGAACTTTGTTTGATTTAATTTTTACTTTCATTTTGATGAACTAAGAATAAAACGAATAACTGGCGTGATTCTTCAATGATCACAGTATAGCTTCCATTACCACGCATTAAGAAGATCGAACCTGCAATCAAGAAATCAGAGACGTCAGAATTATAGGTATATAGTCACTATAACAAAGAATCGCTTGAATATAGATTTACGCAGTGAAATTGAAAATGTTATGGAAATCAGTAATGTTTTTTTTGGCTTGAATTTCCGTTTGCGTTACAGTTTTATTGACTGCTCCAGCCACTTGCCAGAATATCAGCTATATGGATAGGTTTTATAGGTAGTTTGTTTTTTTTGATATAGCTTTCAATATTTAATAAACAAGATGATTCGGTAGAGATAATATACTCTGCTCCGGTATTCAATGCATGTTCAACTTTTTGTTCAGTCATAGCCGCCGAAATGGCTTTGAATTTGGTTACAAAAGTACCACCGAAACCACAACAAGTATCTGTATCCTCCATTTCAACCAGTTCTAGTCCTTTTACTTTAGAAAGCAATAAGCGAGGTTCTCTTTTTATACCATATTCCCGAAGAGCTGTACAGGCGTCGTGGTAGCAAACTTTATGTGGGAAGCTTGCTCCAAAATCGATATATTTCAGCTCATTCACTAAAAAATCAGTGAGTTCAAAAAGCCGCTCTTTTAGTTTTAAATGATATTCATAATCCAAATCCTCTTTATTGAAGAGGTCTCCATAGTAATTTTTGATAAATCCGGTGCATGATGCCGACGGACTAACAATAAGACGGTCGCCTGGGAAGTCTTTTACAAACTTATGAGCTAGATTTTTAGATTCGTTCCAATATCCACTATTATAGGCTGGCTGTCCGCAACAGGTTTGCTCAGGATTGTATTCTACTGCAACTCCGGCCTTTTTAAGCAATTTGATCATGTTAAAGGCGGTTTCCGGATAAAGCTGGTCAATAAAGCAGGGAACAAATAAATCTACAGTCATGGTAATCGGTAAAAGATTTGGGCAAATATAAGGGGTTTTTACGTTATATCGAAGAGTCTGGTAGTAATTGCCGAAAGCAAAAAAGAGCTGTTCAACAGAACAACTCTTTTGCACGGGAGGAGCGACTCGAACGCCCGACACCTGGTTTTGGAGACCAGTGCTCTACCAACTGAGCTACACCCGTATTTGAATGCGAGTGCAAATATAGTAATTCTTGAAAAACTACCTAGAAAAACTGAGCTGATTCGATAAAAATATTTCACTCGTTTTAAAGCTCTAAAATCAAATCTATTAATTTTTCGTCGTGTTCGAGTTTCATTTTTTTTACGAACCCGATATCGATGATTTTCGACTCCTCGAACTGATATGCGTAGTAATGGAGCGATTTCCTTTGATGATAAATTCATTCGAAGGTAAGCACACAGCCGTAGGTCTTTTGAGGTTAATTCAGGGTGCATTTCTTTAATTTTATTCAAAAACTGTTCATGTGTTCGTTCAGAATTCATCTCAAACACTTTGATGTGATTTCATTTATCGGCACAAAAAATTATAAAGCAATGATTATAAAAAGATTTACTCCACCGGATTTTTAAACTGATCTTGAAAGATCCTTATGAATTGAATCGTGTTTATAATGACCCTGAATAGGCAGATGTTGTAGCCGAAATGAAAATGAAGTTGACTGAACTGAGAAAAAAGTATAAAGATTCTGATGATCCCGATCAATATTTCATCGAAAAGTATAGGTCGAAAGGGATAATTAGGTAGTCTAAGCTAAATTATTCATCCTTTAAACGCGAGGATCTACCTTTAATCGAGCCTTAATCGAAGGAGATTGATTATAATTTCATGTTTTAAAGAAGAGAAAATGGCTCAATAGTATCGTTTTTCTGGAGTCGATCGTCCCTTTTTTAACTGTTCCGTTTTATTGATAACTGTCTTTTGTGTCTATGAAAAAGCTATTTGTCGATCAAAAATTGAGAAGATAGCATGGAATGAGAAGAGTTTTTAATAACAGGAAGTAATATAAAATAAAAAGCTGCAAGTGTTTGACTTGCAGCTTTTTGTGTGTTGGCGGAGAGAGAGGGATTCGAACCCCCGGATCCGTGAAGATCAACGGTTTTCAAGACCGCCGCATTCGACCACTCTGCCATCTCTCCTTTGATGTGGCGGCAAAAGTAGAGGATTTTTTTAAAACTCAAAAATTATTGCAAAAAAAAACTTAGAATTAGCAAAAAAAAAAACTTCAATAAAGGTTGCATAATTGAATCATATTTTAGAATTTTATAAAGCGTAAAAATTAAGCTTTTGAAAGCATTGATTTTACTGATGTTTTAGAAAAGTGAATTTCTTCTTAGTGATGTTTTAGATACAAATATGTTAATTATATAATTTCTAAATAGTTTATTTTTTTTAACCCTAAACAAGTTTTCTTATGAACAAAGCTCAATTAATTGACGCAATTGCTGAAAAAGCTGATCTAACTAAAGCGGATGCTAAAAAAGCCTTGGATGCTTTTGTAGAATCTACTACTGACGCCTTAAAAAATGGAGATCGTGTTGCATTGATCGGATTTGGATCTTTCTCTGTAGCTACTCGTAGTGCCAGAACTGGAAGAAATCCTCAATCAGGTGCTCCAATCGAGATTCCTGAAAAGAAAGTTGTAAAATTCAAACCAGGTGCTGAATTAGGTGATGCTGTGTAAATTACGTATCATAGAGAAATAATAAAAAAGGGAGGTACACCTCCCTTTTTTATTGCGAATATTTTTTGAAATAGCGTTTCAGCCCGTTGGGTTTATTCTATTTTCATACTTCTTAAATAACCGGATTGCGGCCGATATGGGTGATCTAATTTACTCCTTCAGATCAGTCTAATGTTTGCATTCTGTGCTATGCGGTAGTCAATAACCGTTTCATGATGACTGAATGATAGCCGGTAAATTTTCCGACCTTCATCCAAATCAGTATTTAATATTCAGCGCTCCTGTAATCTTACCAATATTTTCAGGGTCAATCAATCCCCGAATACTAATCAAAGCATTGTCATCACCTCCCACAACCAGAAGTAACTCAGAGAACTTACCAGCACCTGCATCACGACCGAAAAACCGGACAACTTCGTCTTCTTCTGTCACTTCCATTAAAACCTGATAGTCATGATTTTTGAAGAACCCATCATTTTCAAGTTCTTTGTAGAAATCCAGTGACTTATTGAGGTCATCATCATCGACTGCTAAAATCCTGACTCCATCTAAATCTGCCAGGAGATTTCCTTCGGGCGAGTTTTTATCCATTTGGCTTGCTAATCCAAGCAGGGCACCACTAATGTTAACGGTAGTCATTCCTTTCTTATTGGCGTACTTTTCAAACAATTTGTCAACGGGGCTTTTCTGTGCCATTCCCAATAGTGGGATTAGGCAAATTATTATAACTAGTAGCTTTTTCATTTTATTGTTTTTTTAGTTTTTGGTTAATTTTTTCTATTTCCTGTATTTCCTCAAAACCCTTATTTAGGGAATTCAGGCTTTTATTTAGTGGCTTCGAAGCATTGTCAATTTTTTTTATCGGTTGTAACTCATCCATCCCTTTTTGATAGTATCTGGCAACATATTGCAAGGTGCGCTTGGCTTCGGCGTAAGCTTGATCCGGATTCTTGTATGTATCGTTCCATTGTCGATGGTCGTTGTTTAGATTGACAACGAGCAAAGCGATTAAAATTGCAGCTGCAATTCCACTAACTGATTGCCAAAGCCATCTGTAGTGAATCTTTTCCTGATTTTCATTTTCCAGGATGTGATTCATAATTTCATCTTCCAGCTTCTTGTTTCTGGGGTTTTCTGAGAGTTCATCAATTCCGGTGAAAAAGGCCGTATACTCTTTCAGTTCCGGATCAATATTGTCCGAATTAAAATATTTAGCTAGCGACTGCTCCTCCAGTTTTGTGCTCTTTCCCTCAAAGTATTTTTGCAGAATTTGCTTGACTTCCTTTAATTCCATATCCCTGGTATTTTAATAATTCGTTTCTAACCTTTTTTCGTGCACGAGATAGGTTAACTCGTATGGCGTTGATGTTCATCGTTGTGATCTCAGCTATTTCCTCATATTCCAGTTGATCGATATCCCGCATTTTCATCACTTGCATTTGTAACTCTGGTAGCTTTCCAATAAGTTTCCTGATCAGTATGGCTGTCTCTGATAGTTCTAACTCGTTATTGAGGTCGCCATGCACCTCGTTGCCGATATTGGGTGTTTGATCTTCCAGAGAACAAGTTTTGCTTGTGCTCGATCGAAATAAATCAAGACATTTATTTCGGGTTATTCGTATCGCAAATGCTTCCAAATTCTCAATACGATTTAACCCTTTTCTTTTTTGCCAAAGTTTTAAAAATACATCCTGAACAACATCCTGCGCTTCCTCCTCGTTTTTTGTATAATACAACGCATAACGATGAAGTTTGCTGCTAAGGGGTAATACCGATGTTTTAAATTCTCTGGCTAGCATATCAGAACAAGCTTCTTAACTGTTTTCAAATGTAAGACGTAGACGGAAACTTTTCATTACATCATAAATACTATTTTTTAAATAATTGACACACAGATGAAAAAAGGCCCGGAAATTAATTCCGAGCCTAACTATCGTTTAGTTCTTGTTTCTATTTTAAGGTGCCCAAGGCAAATATTGATTTCCTCTGGTGCTTCCTTCATTCAGAGGAATGGCAACACCAAACATGATGCGGGGAACAAGTCCTGCCAAATCCTGTCTGATCTTAGAATCAGTACCGGTCGTCGCATAATTAGGTGCTCCATCTAAATAGTCGGTACTTACTTTTGAAATTTCAGCAGCCAAAGTGAGAGTCATCCCACTTTTAAAATTAAATCTTGAACCGAGACCCAGTGCATATTGCAGGTTCACTTCAGGGGATTTATTGGGTTCAAATCCCTTTCCTATTGAAAATGCAGGATCGTCACTTGGTAATCCTGAGACATCAGTGTAAGCAAGTTCGGAATAGAGGATATTCGGACCAGCATTTAATTCAATATATGGTTGGAATAGTTGAGCGTCTCTAACTCGACTAGCAAATTTCTTAAAATAATACCGGACCAATACACTTGGAGTAAAAGCTGTTGTCTTATATTCTATTGGATTGGTATAAAATGCTACTCCGTTAAATCCTTCGTGGGAGCTGCTCCAAACCGACAAATCCATAACTGTCAGAGAGTCGTCGGAGCTACTTAAACTATAGAAGCCAACACCTACACCCAATTCAAAATTAGTACCTAACGTTTTTGAGATGGTAATGTCCATGCTAAAGCCCATGTTATGACTAAATTCATTGTCGACAGAAGTGAAGCCTGATTCAACTTCGCTCATCAAGGTTGCGGTACCAATTCGCGGGGTTATAAACCATTGTTGACTGCCTTTGCCTTTTGCAAAGGTGAGTTGGGGAACTATAAACGTTAGTAATAAAAATACGGATAGTGCTACGCTGAGGTTCTTTTTCATCATTCAATCTATTTGGGTTTACAAACAGGAGGATACTCATCAAGGTTTCCGCATATTCAACTGTTTGCTTATCTCTTTCTACAAACCAACACTCAATATTACAAACAAAAAGTAATAACAGTACGATAATACAAAAAAAGCGATAAAAAACAGGTGTTTTTTAGTACATAATTCGCAAAATAGTAAGCAACTTCTATTAAAGTGAAATACTATGTTAGATGGAATGATTTTTCTGTTCAAAAATTGGTCAATAAACTATAAAAAACAAAAAACCATCAGAACCTCTGTCCCGATGGTTTTTTTTTGAGCTTGTTTTAATATACGTGAAGATTCGAGTGTGTCGTTTTGGGCTATTATTTTACTTCAATAACAGCGTATTTTGATATTTTCCAGAATTCCTCAGGATTATCAATCTGCAAGTAAGCAACTTGTCCATCTTCTTCTACCAATGTGTACGAATCGAGCGGGTGTTCTGAAATAATGGTTGCTTTTTTAGAGTGAAGCGGAATTGTTTTTGTTTCCTGAATATTTAGTTCTGTAAAGTACTCCTCATCAAAACTTTCCTGAATTGTTTTATTTTGACCGATCCAAAGAAAACCACCTTCTTTAGTTAGCAACCCTTTTTCTTTTAGTTCTTTATAGGTTCCATAGGCAATATGTGCCGTGTTGAGCTCATCCGTTTTTCGATCAATAATGCTTAGTTTGCTTTCGATGGTGTCATTTTGTTTCGCAATTTCAAACTCCATGTCTTCAACCTTTTCGTTCAATCCTGCAACGAGCACTTCTTTCTCTTCGATCACTCTTCTCAACTCATCCATTTCTGTGTTTTGGGCTTCAACAGTTTGAGATAAGGCAGCAATTTTTTGTTGGAATCCGTTCATTGTAATACCGGATTTTTTTAGTTTCTTTTCAAGATCAGCAATATGTTTGCTGCTTTCTTCCAGCATTTTATTCATCAGGGTAATGTCATCTAAAATGGCTTGTTTCTGATCAACATTACCTTCTTTGTTTTGCTCAATGGATAGTTGCTTTCTTTTTTCTTTAATAAATTTAAGGTTGTTTTCAATATCATTGAAAGCAGTAACCATCTCGTTTACGACAGAATCACGGTCTTCTATCAATTCATTTAAATCAGTGTTTTTTGTTAACAATGAATCAACTTCTGATTGCTTCTGCGTATAAACGTAAAAGGTGCCAACTAGTGCCAAAACGACTACTACGACAGCTGTTACGATAATTCCTAATTGTTTTTTTCTTGTATTGTCCATGTTGTTTTCCTCCTATAGTTTTTTGTGCTAAGCGGAAAGCAATGCTCGTGCCAATAACATGATTGTTTGGTAAGTGGTTGTAAATGAGAGGTTCGTTTTGTTGGGGTGTCCGTTATTTTTATCAATCTGATTACTGGTTTCGCAAATTGATAATTTCAGATCGCGCGAATTATTTATTTTCTTCTTTTAGCATACGATAAATGGTTGCTACACCAATATCCAGTTTTTCAGCCACCAATTTAATGTTATTATCGTATTTAGATAAAAAGCGATTAACGATCTCAATAGTGTATTCGCGCATGGTACATTCCTCGTTAGTCAGGCTATCCATCATATTTTGCCCGCCAAATACAAGGTCATCTTTAGTAATCTCGTCATGATCAGAAAGCGTGACTGCAAGTTCAACGATAGACTTTAATTCCCTGATGTTTCCCGGGAATGAATAGGAAAGTAGTTTTCTGCCCGCTTCGGAACTAAGTGCTTTTTCATCGAGCTCATTTTCCTTGCAAAAGCTTTTTATAAAGTGCTTGGCTAAAATAATTACATCATTTCCACGCTCGCGAAGTGGCGGAAGTTCAATTGGTAAGCCAAATAAACGATAATACAAGTCTTGTCTGAAGTTCCCTTCCTGAACTTCCATCAGCAGGTTTCGGTTAGTGGCAATAATGATTCGGCAATCAACTTTTACTGCTTCGTTGCTTCCCACCCGATTGATTTCCTTTTCTTGCAGGGCCCGAAGTAGTTTTGCCTGAAGAGAAATGTCCATTTCACCTATTTCATCCAGAAAAAGAGTTCCACTGCTGGCTTCTTCAAATTTTCCGATTCGGCGAGATGACGCACCCGTGAATGAACCTTTTTCGTGCCCGAATAGCTCGCTTTCAATTAAGTCTTTTGGGATCGCTGCAACATTTACCGGTACAAAAGGTTTTTTTGCCCGGTTGGAATTATAGTGAATGGCTTTTGCTACCAGTTCTTTTCCCGTACCAGTTTCGCCGGTAACTGTAACCGAAATATTGGTGCGTGTGGCTTTTTCAATTAAAGAGAACATCTTTTCGGCAGCAGGACTGTTGCCAATAATCGTATTTTGGTAGCTGTATTTCTTTTTTACTTCTTTTCGAAGTGTAACAATTTCTTTTTTGAGCCGACTTCCTTTGCGAATGTTATTTATGGTATTCAACAGCCGTTCTTTCACGTCTGACGATTTCACAATGTAATCGTAAGCACCATGCCGAAGTAGCTCAACCACGACTTCAATATCATCTTGCTCGGATATTAATATAACCTGAATATCCTCATTGATTGCTTTGATCTCTTTCAGAACTTCGAGTCCTTTCATATCGGGTAACCGATAATCTAAGGTCACGACATCCGGTTCTTGACTCAGGTTTTTTATGCAGTCTTTTCCGGTGGTGTACGATTCGATTTCGTATTCAGGAATTAACGACAGGTTATGAACAAGAAGTCGATTATACCAATCGTCGTCTTCTACAACAAATATTTTAAATGGTTTGCCAGTATCCATAAAATAGGTTCAGGGAAAATATTGCTTTTCTGTATGCAATGTTATGGAAATATTTTGTGAAAGTATAGCTATTTGCGGGTTTTAACTTTAAATTTTTATATGAAAATCCCCAAAACCGGCGGAGGTTTTGGGGATTGTTAACAAAATATATAGAGGTGACGAAATGGCTAAAAATCATTTAAGTGTCGCAATTATTTACTTCTTCTAACTTTCTTTTCTCTGGCAGTTGGTTTTTCGATGAATTCTTTGACTCTGAACCCTGCAATTCAAGTGCCAAAGCGGTATTTTAGGTTTTTGTCTGCTTAAATGTTTGGTTATTAGTGTCGTTTTGTTTTGAGCATGGAATTAGTATTCTCATAATGAGAATTTTTATCTAAAAATGATTTTAAAACCTACCCTATTGATCTTCGAGGATGGATCTCAAATAGCGATTAGTAGTCTCAACTTCGTATTCTATTTCTGTAGATAGCTTGATTATTTTCTGTTCGTTTTCTCCCAGCTGAGCTTCGTACTCTATTTCTTTAATTTTTGAGTATAATTTAAGTGCCTTGATGTGCTTGGCAGGAGCAGCCATTTTATGTGCATATTCCCGAACCATATCCCAATTTTTCAGGTCAATGTTTTTTTGCATTTCTGATAAGCCACTATCGCTTGATCGAATGAAAATTTCTAACATTTCATTTACAAATGCCATATTTCCATTTGCCATGCGTTTCAATTCGCTTAAATCAATTTGTGGCTTTGCTTCTCCTTTATGCGATTTAGCCTCTGTGTGTTGGTGTCGACTAGCCGCTGATAGCCTCGCTAATAGTTCTTTCTCAGTAAAGGGTTTTGGCAGAAATTGCTGCATACCCGCTTGCTTGCATTTTTCAATATCATCAGGTTTATTGGTTGCCGTTAGTGCAATAATTTTAGCTGCGTTGTTTTGTTGTACAATTTGTTTTGCTGCTTCCAATCCGTTTAAAACCGGCATGCGAATGTCCATGAAAACAAGGTCAAAATGTTCTTTTTTGTACAAATCGACCGCTTGCTGACCATCGGAACATTCCGTTACATTTATATTCCATTTTTCGAGGATCGATCTTAGGAGGTATCGGTTGAATTCTTCATCATCAACAATTAAAATTGACAGGCTGCTAAAATGATCCGGGATTGTCAATGTTTCCTGTTCTGCTTGTTTAATTTTTGACGGGTCGCCAATGTCGTAAGGAATTTCGAGTGAGATTGTTGTTCCTTTATTTAATTCGCTGTCGATGGATATTTTCCCTTTTTGCACGTCAATCAGCTTTTTTACAATGGCCAGTCCCAGTCCGGCACCTCCTTGTTTTCTGGTCAAGTCGGTTTCCAGTTGTACAAAATCATCAAATATTAACGAGTGGTTTTCTTTTGATATGCCAATTCCGGTGTCGATCACCTGAATGCGGACCCATATCTTGCGCCATTTATTTTCTTTTGCCGACACTTTTAAGGTCACACTGCCCTGATCAGTAAACTTAATCGCATTGGTAACCAGATTGATCAGGATTTGTTTTAATCTAAAAGCATCGCCGCGAAGCACGATTGGTTCAAGACCATCCGTGTCTAATTTAAGCCGCAAGTTTTTCGATTTCGCTTTTCCTTTGTTGAGGACTATAACGTCAGCAAGTAATTTGCCCAGCGAAAAATCATCTTTTGCCAACTTCAATTTCTGGCTTTCAATTTTCGAGAAGTCAAGCGTGTCGTCTACCAACGAAATTAAATGCTCGGTCGAAGTGTAAATAATTTCCAAATCCTTTTTACGTTTGTTGTTATCTGTCTTTTTTATCAACTGCTCGGTTAATCCGTAAATGGCATTGATGGGTGTTCGCATTTCATGGCTTACAGTGGCTACAAAAACTTCTTTGGCGCGAGCTAGTTTTTCAGCATCAGTTTTAGCCTTGTGAAGTAGGTTTTGATGGATTCTGGATTTGTTTAAATATCTATAAAACAGAAACAAAACCAATAATAACAAGATAACCGATCCCAGCGTAAATAAGGCCAACCGTTTGTAGGTGATGGCTGCCAGCCGGTCTGCTTCCTGAGTTTTCTCAAGTAGTTTTCTTCGTTCGTCGGTTTCCAATTTAGTTATTAATGTGTTGAGCAGCTCCGAAAGGATGATGTTTTCTTCGAGTAATGCTTTTTCCTGAACAGAAATTGTCTGGTTGGTTGTTTTTATGCGGTCTTCTATTTGTGCAATTTCTTGTTTGATCGAATCTTTGTCGATGGTATTGGAATCCACTGGTTGAACCTGAATTTGTTCAATGATCTCAGGTTCTTTTTTCTTACCTCCAAAAATACGTTTTAGCAATCCACGTTTTTTTTCTGGAGCTTCAACTTCAACTAAAATGGTATCAGGCTCAGTTTTCGCACTGTCAATTTTGGTGTACAGTTCGGTGAATGATTCGTGTGCATCTTCGCGGGCATGATGGAGCACCAAAATTTCTTTCCAGACAGCCAGCTTTGCATTTGTCAGCTGCCGAATTGAGTCAATCTGCATTTTTTGCTCTTCGCTGGTCTGTGCATAGTCTTCCAAATTTGTTAGTTTTTTCTGAATGGATTGATTGATTTGCTTATAGGGATGAAAATATTTCTCATCTCGGGTTACTGAATATAGTCTAACGGTACTTTCTACTTCGGAGAGGTCAGCGGCAATATCTTTTATTTGCAGCAGCTTAAAATCTGGTCGAGCTTCGCGGTGAATAGAATCGACGATTTGTGATAGACTTTGATAAACCAGATAGCCGGAAAAAATGACGCCCAGCACAACTATTGCTGTGAGTATCGTTACAGGGAATTCAATCTTAATACGTTTCATCAATCAATCATTTGAATCAGATTTAACTATTTTGTGACACCGATACAGCTGGAGTAAACTATCAACTATCTAAAGTAGAATCGTATTGTCAGGCCAATGTCATCCATCCAAAAGCCGGTATAGTTAATCACATTAAACATGGGCTTCCAGTCAACCGAAACACTGATCGGAGCATCTGGAATGGCATACTCGAGTCCCAATATTCCATCAATCCCCAAAGCGGTGTAAGTTCCGTCATTGTCGTACCAAGGGTGTATGTGTCCATTCAAATCCCAATAACCAAGATGTGCGCCCGCTCCATAGTATAAGTTGAAGTTTGAGTCGTTAAACACGTCCTGATGTATTTCATACAGACCTTGAAATAAAGTTCCATTCCATCTGGAGGAAACGATGAATTCCAGCGCTTTGCTTTCGGAGATGAAGTGCTTTAGCGACAAGCCAGCCATCGGGCCTGCACGGAATCCGATTGCTGTTTTATAATCACGTTGAGCACTCAAATCTGAAAAGCCCATAAAACAGATAAGAACAACTAAAGATACACTTTTAACTACTTTCATAAAGAAGAATGAATTTGAATTTTTGACTAACCCGCACTTGTTTGTCGCGATTGACCTCTAATTTATTGGTTCAATAGGAACCGGTATTTCGGAGAACGAAAAGTAAGGACATAAATTACTTCTCGTTGTCAGAATTAATTCCTATTGTAAGACTGTTGAAAAGGTAAAATGTTCAGTGAAATCAGACGTTTAAAAGGTCTTGGTAGATTTTGTGATTTTCATCGTCATAAACACAAAAAGTGACTCCTTCAAACCAATCGTCATCATCTAAAAATTCAAGGATTGTTTGTATTGCGATTTTCGCGGCGAGCTCTTTTGGGAAGGCATAAACACCAGTGCTGATATTTGGAAAAGCGATCGTTTTTAATTTGTATTCTTTGGCCAATAACAAACTATTCTGGTATGCCGAAGCCAACTGTTCTTTTTCGCCAATCTCGCCACCATGCCAAACCGGACCAACGGTGTGAATTACATATCGCGATGGCAGGCGATAGGCTGTTGTGATTTTTGCTTGCCCGGTTTCACAACCGTTTAGTTTTGCACAAGCTTCCTTTAGTTTAGGGCCGGCTGCCCTATGAATAGCGCCATCAACGCCGCCACCTCCCAAAAGACTTCTGTTTGCTGCATTCACGATAGCATCAACATGCATTTCGGTGATATCGCCTTGTAAAAGTTGAATTCGATTCATATTTGTTGATTTAATCAATCGAAGTTAACAAGATTCTTGTCGGAATAAAAGCTAGCTTCCTAAACTAATCATTAAGATTCCGGCTAAAATGCCAAGTAGGTAGATTCCTTTTTGTCGAATATTACTTTCCTTAAAAAGAAATGCTCCGGTTACAAAAGCCACTAACACTCCGCCTCGCCTTAATGCAGCAATAACAGAAATCATGGAGTCTTCATAGCTCAGTGCATAAAAATAGGCGAAGTCAGCCATCAGTAGAAAGACACCAATCGCAGGAATGCTCCATCGCCAGTCGAATGGTGGTCGCTTGCTTTTGGGTTTGCTCCATCGAAAAATGGCAACTACCGGAAGCATAACCACCACCTGATAAAATGAAAACCACGCCTGCACCGCAAAACGGTCGATTTTCCGCATAATGAATTTATCGTATAACCCGCTGGATGCACCGAGCAGCGTTGCTCCAATAATGCACAAAATCCAAATATTTTTGCGAAAGTGGATGCCTTCGAGCTTACCGGCAGTCGATAACAGGTAGAAAAACAACAGGGTGGTAATAACGCCTGCCCATTGCAACAAATTGAGGTGTTCCTGAAAAATGATAATCGCTCCGATTAAAGTCCACAACGGACTTGTTGCCCGAATGGGCGAGACAATGGTAATTGGCAAATGCTTCAAACCGGTAAATGCCAAAATCCAACTACTCACTACAATCATGGTTTTCAGAAAAATCATGCCGTGTTCCTGCAGTGTGATTGGAGGCACATAAAAATTGATGGATTGAAAAAACTCAGGATAGTACCAGGAACCTAGCGTGGGTGGGATAAAAATGACTGCTCCTGTAATTGCCGAGATTAAAAGTACCGGAAATACAGCATTTTCATTTACCGATAGTTTCTTAAAAACATCGTAAATACCCAAGAGAAATGCCGACAGCAATGTTAATAATACCCACATGAAATCTCATTTAGGCCGCAAAGCTACGGGCAATCATCGGGTTTAAGTTAATTCAGCTTGATGATGTTGTAAAGTTTAATCATTCTTTAAATAACGTGAGTTTAAGAATCTGTTTTAAAGCAATATTTAATGTTCCAATGTGCTTTTTAGGTGAGAAAGGATTGGAAACAATTGAATACAATAGGAAACATTTGTGTTCAACTGTTTCCTGAATAATATTTTTTCATAAAAGATCAGGAAATTCAAAGAATTATTTTCTTCGTTTTGAACTGGCACCACCGCCACCCCCGAACATCATTACACCAATCAGAAATCCAAAGTTGTACCAGCCTCCAGAGTTGGGGAAAGCATAAATTTCGTAGTCGGTAAATAAGCTGGCTATAAAACTAAACAGGATGATGAAGCCATGAAATAGTCCATGCCAAAATCCCGGAGGATTTGTAATATTACCAGCCGATTGAGTTGCGCAAGCAGTAAAAATGAACAAGGAAAGAAATAGCCATGCAATAAGGTAAGTGTGCCTTTTCATATTTTGTTAGTTTTGGTTATTAATTAGACGTTTGCCAACGGTAAACGCTTTTGCCGGATTTGAAATTAAAAGTTGGTTGATATCCCCTTCGGTGAATCCTTTTGCTTTCAGATTTGGAATGAGTGATTGAAAAATGTTTGTGTAGGACTTGAAGTCGTTCCCGGGTTGTGACGGGGCGTACCAGCCGGCATCGTGTGAAATTAAAATTCTGTCTAAAACGCCCTGATTTTTTAAATAAACAAGGGCATCACCTTCGAGATGTTTTTCGTTCCATCCATACTTGTCCAATGAAACCCAGACTCCCATTTGTGCTGCTTTAACTAGGTTTTTCCAATCTTTTTCATCGCTCGCATGTGTCCAGATAAATGCTTCGGGAGAAACGCCTTCTTCTTTTAATATTTCAAGCTCTTCGAATGCGGCAATTGCAGGCCCGGTATGTGCCATAATTGTAAGACCGGTTGACTTGTGCGCAATTGCAGCGGCTCGTATCAATGTTTGATGAAATTCGGATAGCTTGCCTCGATTTACAGCAGTTTTTATAAATCCGGGTTTAATTCCGGTGCCTTCAATGCCTTGTTCAAACTCTGCAATGTAAAACTCAGCAATGGCCTCAGCTGGCATATCCAGTACATGTTCAGGGATAAATTTATTGTTTTGGGCACCATAAAATCCGGTGTTGGTCAGAATCTGCATTCCTGTTGAATCGGCTAATTGTTTTAGCAGTTTTACATCTCTTCCAACAAAAAGAGGAGTGCATTCAACTAATGTTTTGACCCCGTATGTTTCCAGCGTGAGTAGTTCAGGGAGTATTTTTTCAACTGCTTCTTGATGATCGTAGTTTTCAGGATGGTAGTTTGCTGCACCTGAAAAATCGACCAAAACATGCTCGTGTGCAAGGGTTTTCCCAAGCTCACTTGGATTAACCAGGCCATTAATCGTAATTATTTTTCCTTCATGATCACCTTCTTCAGAGCAAGATAGGAGTGTGGTTAGTAGCAAAACCAGAATGTATCGCATAGCCTTTTTTATACAAATGTAAATGATATAGACTAAATTAGTAATTCATAAATGATTTAATATGATGATTACCCAACAGTTATTTCCTCTTCTTTTTAAGTCGTGCTTTAATACCTCTCAAATGGTTGATTGAGTTGACGAATAAAATGATGAGGGTGAGCCCTACAGCAAGTATATATGCTTTTAGAGCCACGGCGATTCCAATCCCCGACGAATAGAGCAGGGTAGAAGCTGTCGTGAGATTCCGAACCGTATTTTCATCTTTCGACTTCAAAATGGTGCCGGCGCCAATAAAACTAACGCCAACCACGATCGATTGTAAAATCCTCACCGGATCAACACTCATAATATCGGTTACAATGTTCTCGTTGATAAAATTACTTAGAGCCGGAGAAATTGCTACGAAAAAGCATGAAATACTTCCAACAATCATATTGGTGCGTAAGCCAGCCGGTTTATCCAGTTTTTCCCGTTCGCCTCCAATCACACTGCATAAAACCATAGCGATTACAACGTCGAGCAAAATCCAGAGTTGATTGATAACCATTTCCATGTTCATAAATCTTTTTGACGCATATTAGTTATTCTCGTTCAGTCCGTGGTCCATTTTCAAGATACTTAGGGCAAGTAGCTCGTATTTTGAATACCGCTTTTTTTCTTTGATGTTTTTCGACAAATCAAAATCATCTAAACTTTTCTTGCTCATCGCCGCCAGTATTTTGGGGTGAATGTAATATTTTCGGCTCACGGCAACGGTGTTATTTAATTCTTTCGAAACTAAGCGTACTAAGGTTACATCTTTTTTCTTTCATGGGTTTTCTTCGACAATTTTTCTCGCCCGGGGCTCAAACTTGATTGACAGAACGGTTCCACCCCATGTTCTGAAGTTTTTGGCACTGATCTCGTGGGAGGAAATTTCTCGCAGGTATTCGTTTACATCTTCGGAATTCAACACTTTGTAACCACCATTCGATTTATAGCGGAACAACTCGTACCCGGGAAGTTCAGAGCATTCTTTCAATAATTTTTTCAACGTCGGATGATTTGTTGTTGCAGTCTTAAACTTTCCACTTTTACCTTTAAACTGGATTTCGAGCGTGGTTTCGCTTTCTTTCAGATGTTTTTACGCAGAGTAGTTGTACCGTAAGTGCCGTTTTCTTCCTCATCGTATTTGTTGCCAATTCTCAAGAATAGTTTATCCATCAGCATAATAGCCAGCGCTGCTACTTTTTCTTTTGACCAATCGGCCTGTTTTAAATCGCGATTTATTCGTCGGCGGATGATTGGAAGTAATTTGGCGAAGTCAATTAGTTTGTCATACTTTTTCGTACCGATGTATTTTTTCCATCGCGGATGATAAATATATTGTTTGCGACCTTTTTCATCGCGTCCTGTAGCCTGGATATGTCCATTCGGATCTCTCGAAATCCAAACTTTCTCCCACATGGGGGGGAAAGTTAGTTTTTCGATCCGTTTTAATGTTCGTTTACCTTTTAGTGTTCTTCCTCTTTCGTTTTTGTAAATAAAACCTTGACCCATTTTTATTCGGTGGTATCCTGGCATTTCGTCGGTTACATAAACAAGCGAGGAGGGAAGTTGCTCTGCTTTCATTCTTTAAAAAATGAATACGTTGAATTGTCAGCTATTTCGCAGCGCGTTGATTAACTCTTTTTTCGACATACTACCTCTTCCGTCAATACCAACTTGCTTTGCTTTTTCATACAGATTTTCTTTAGTCCATTTTTCATATTTTTTGCTTGACCCTCCTTTTTTACCTGAATCAGGTGAATTCGCAATTCGTGCTGCTTTTTGCTTACTAGCGCCTTTCTCAATCAGTGCTTCGTACTGATCTTCATTCTTAATTCGAGATGATCCTTTTTTATTAGGCATGATATCTATTTTAGAAGTTAGAAAAGATCGAAACCATGCTACTGCCTTTGGTTTCGATCTTTCATTATTGTTATTGATAGAATATTAGTGATTACCTTCAGCGATTTCTTCAATCATTTTTGAGCTAAAAGCTTCAAGATCCGAAGGGTTACGGGAAGTGACCAGCCCCTTGTCAACAACAACCTCTTGGTCAATCCAATTAGCTCCTGCATTTTGCAGGTCTTTTTTGATTGAAAAGAAGGATGTCATTGTTCGTCCTTTAACTGCATCAGCTTCAATTAGCATTTGAGGCCCATGACAGATAGCTGCAACCGGTTTCCCGGTTTCCATAAAATCACGAACAAAGCTGACCGCTTTTTCATCACGCCTGAGTTTGTCGGGATTAATTACCCCACCCGGAAGCATCAGCGCGTCATAGTCTGCAACTTCAGCTTCCGAAATGTCAACATCAACGTCGATCTTACGGCTCCATTCTCCATGTCTCCACGCAGTAATTTTGCCTGATTCCGGCGAAATAAGCCGAACATCAGCACCGCTTTTTTCAAGAGCATCTTTTGGCCCAAACAACTCCGATTCCTCGAACCCGTTAGTCGCTAATATTGCTACTTTTTTTCCTGTTAATGTTCCCATGTTGTTTTGTATTAAATGCTGTCAATGAAATCTTTGACTTCTTGCTTACTTTTTCCTGTTTTTTTCTGAATCTGACCGATCAATTCATCTTCCTGACCTTCGCTATATACTAAGTCATCGTCAGTTAATTCTCCGTATTTCTGCTTAAGTTTACCTTTAACGGTATTCCAATTTCCTTTAATTTTGTCTGTTGTTGCGCTCATAATATTAAATTTTAAGATTATTAATTATACAAAGCAAGGTAGGTTCCTTGCCGATGATTGTTGCTTTTAGTCTGGTTTTGTTTCAATCAAATTGCTTTTGCTCAGCATTATTCATGAAGTTTGAAACGATTTCAGAACCATCGACACCGTAGGAGTCGACAACTGTTCCTTTTGCTCCCGATTTTGTTTCAACGGCATAAACAATGCTCATGTCGGCCGGATTGGTATTTCCTTCAAATCGATGGAATTCATGTAGTATTACTTCGGAAGCCTGATAATGCTTATCAGAATGTTCTTCAAGTTGACCTGATTTGTTGACTGAGAAATTATGCGTAAAACCGCGTTTTTTCAATGCTTCAATTGCTCCCACCAGTGTGTCGTATTGATTGTTGTAACTCATGATTAAGATTTTAAAAATTACTTTTTTACTTTGCTAAGCTTTTCTGTAGGGAACTTCCCATCCTTGGTACAAAAACTCATCAAGCTCTTTTCTGTCCGACTTTTTCGTTTCTTGTTTTCTGAGGTCCTCGGGAAGTTGATCGGGATCAGTTGGCTTTCCAATGACAAACATGGTGATCGGCTCAAATTCATCAGGAAGATCAAAATGATCGACCACTTTTTGTGGAGTGAACCCGGCCATTTGGTGTGCAAATAGTCCCATGCTGGTTGCTCGCAAAGTAGCAGCTGCCATAAAAGCACCCGAATCGTAAAAGCGATGTCGATTTATCTTGTCCTTTTTGGTGAAGTGTTTTCTTGCTACTACTACTCCGAGACAAGGTGCTGTTCGAACCCAGTTTTGGTTAAACTCGCCCAAACAATCAAATAATTTTGAGTAATGAGGATCATCTTTAAACGCAAATATGATACGCCAAGGCTGCTCATTGAAACTGGACATGATTGTCTTTCCAGCTTCAAAAATCTGCTGAATTGATTCGATCGGGATTTTTTCATCACTGAAACTCCGGGGACTCCAGCGCTTTTGAATTAGTTTTAAAAAGTGTTCTTCTTCAGGGCTAATATTTTGAGTATTCTTATTTTCACCTTGTAAATTGTCCATTGCATTGTTTTTTTATGAATTTTCTCTAAGGATGTTGAAAAAATCCTGCCAATATGGACTGATATTTGGCTTTGTTGGTGTTAATGTGTTGGTATATAGACTTATAGTATGTGTGGGGGGACGTGGATTAAAAGGTATCAGTGGAAAGTAGAGTGTGGATATGTAGATGTTATTCCCCGATTTCGCAGACATAAAAAAAGCCGCTGTTGCGGCTCATTTTAATTGTTATTATCTCGTTTTTTCTTTCGGAATTCCTGAAGCATGTGTGATCGAAAGTCATTTTCGACATCGTAAAAACTGACCACTTTTTTAGCAGGTAAAACATCGAAGAATTTATGACTGTATTCTTTCATTAAATCGGCTTCTTGTTGAAACAAGCTAACAAAATCATTCGAAATGGCTTTTAATTCAGAATCAGACAACCCATCCGTATTTTCTAATGTTTCATGTTCCATTTTACGGCGCTCCATATGAATTTTGAAACGTTTCTCTTCAAATTCATTATATACAGGCCAAAACTTTTGTGCTTCCTTCGGGGTTAATTCCAGCTTGGACGTCAGGAAAGCTACTTTTTCTGATCTGATTTTTTCCATCCAGTCATCATCCAGTTTCATCCTGTTTTGAGCGAAAGCAAAACTCATTGTTGAAAGGATCAGTAATGTCAATAAAAAAAATTTCTTCATTTTATTTTAGTTTAATTTTTTTTATTTTAATTCGGCATAAATCTCGGCCTCATTCATCGAAAGTGTCAAATAATCCAACATTTCGTCCGAACTAATTTCTTCTTCCGTCGCAATTTCATCATTGGCAAATAGATCATAAACAGAGTTTGAAGTGATCGAAAAGTAAGAAAACAGAAGATCTTCTTCAGATGCGATTTCCGAATTTATTTCGGAGTTTTCTGTGCTTTTTGCCAGATAGTCGGGCAAATAAACACTTAGTGGATAATAGACCAACAGAAAAACAAGTGCAAAACTTGCAGCCATCCCCAGCAATGGTTTAAGCATTCGAATTACTTTTCCTTTTTGCGATACAGGTTGAAATTCTTCTTCAATCCGGGATTCAATTCGATCGTCTAAGGTGTCAAAATAGCCTTCGGGAACCTTAAAAGGTGGTTTCGAAGGTTTATTTTGTAATTCGTCCCATATGTCAGTATTCTTTCTCATCACTCACTTTGACTTTTTATATTTAGAAAAGTTTAATCATTACGCTAAAAATGCCATGTTATTCTTCTGATTTAAAGTATTCTTCAATTTTCTTAACCGCATGATGATACGAAGCCTTAAGTGCTCCTTCTGACGTTTCAAGAATTTTCTCCATGTCCTGATACTTAATATCATCAAAGTAACGCATATTGAAAACCAAACGCTGTTTGTCTGGCAGCTGTGCTATTGCTTTCTGCAACCGATACTGAATTTCATCACCATCAATATATGGATCAGTCTGTAGATTTTCCAGAATATAGTCGTTGGACTCTTCATTGCCGACAAAGGTTTTCTTCTTTTTCTGGTTTAAAAAAGTTAGAGATTCATTCGTCGCAATTCGGTACAGCCAGGTAAACAATCCGGATTCCTCTCTGAAATTGTCGATGTTGCGCCACACCTTAATAAAAGTATTCTGCAAAACATCGTCAGTATCATCATGACTAATTACGATTTTGCGAATGTGCCAGTACAACCGTTCTTTATAGGTCGATACTAAAGATCGAAAAGCTGCTTGTTTTGTCTTTTCTTGTTTTAGCTCGAGAATGAGTTGCTGGTCGCTTTTCATGAAATTATCCGAAAGGGTTTAGTCGATAGATCAATTAATCTTGCAATGGTTTAATCTCCTTAACGATTTTTAACGTTGCGTTTAGGCACTTCAATCAGCCTGTTATTAATAGTAATTTGTTGCGATTTTTTGTTTTGTTAATTTATTATTCTCAGAATAGAATCGGTGTTCAAAAATAGTCAAAAAGGATTAACTTTGCCCCTCAATTTTTAAGAAGAGAATAGAATGGCTTTAAAGTGTGGAATTGTAGGACTTCCAAATGTTGGTAAGTCAACCTTGTTTAATTGTTTATCGAATGCAAAGGCTCAGTCGGCAAACTTTCCGTTTTGCACCATTGAACCGAATGTTGGAGTAATTACTGTCCCCGATGATCGTTTGATTAAACTGGAAGAATTGGTAAATCCCGAGCGGGTAGTGCCTACAACAGTGGAGATTGTTGATATTGCCGGATTGGTTCGTGGAGCCAGCAAAGGCGAAGGACTGGGAAATAAATTTCTGGGAAACATTCGGGAGACTGACGCAATTATTCATGTATTGCGTTGCTTCGAGAATGAAAATATCACACATGTTGATACCACCATTGATCCGGTTCGTGATAAGGAAACAATTGATATTGAGCTTCAGCTGAAAGACCTGGAAACTGTTGAAAGTCGTTTGGCAAAGGTTGAAAAACAAGCCCGCACCGGAAACGATCCTGATGCCAAAAGGTTGTTTAAAGTTCTTTCCTTGTATAAAGAGGCTTTGAATCAGGGAAAGTCTGCCCGCACGGTTGAGCTGGATGAAAATGATTTAAAAATTGCAAAGGATCTTCAGCTATTGACTAACAAGCCCATTCTTTATATCTGTAATATTGATGAGGCTTCGGTAACCACTGGAAATGCCTATGTTGAGGCAGTGAAAGAAGCGATTAAGGATGAAAATGCTGAGATGTTGATGATTGCAGCAGCGACAGAAGCTGACATTGCAGAGTTAGAAGATTTTGAAGAGCGGAAAATGTTTTTAGATGATCTTGGCCTTGCAGAATCGGGTGTTAATAAATTAATTAAGACGGCCTATAAGTTGCTGGAGTTGGAAACTTATTTTACCGCTGGAGTGAAAGAAGTGCGGGCCTGGACTTATAAAAAAGGCTTTAAAGCCCCTCAGGCTGCCGGAGTTATTCATACTGATTTCGAAAAAGGTTTTATTCGTGCCGAGGTTATAAAATACAACGACTTTACAACGCTCGGATCAGAGCAAGCGTGTAAAGAAGCCGGGAAGATGTCCGTAGAAGGGAAAGAATATGTGGTTCAGGATGGAGATGTTATGCATTTCAGGTTTAATGTTTAATGTACATTTCAACCCTAAATATAGAAAGCAGCTTGAAAAAGCTGCTTTTTTTGTTGCAGTTGTAAAAATTACGGGTATTCGCGAAGTTCCTATAAAAGGTTGTCTTTTTCAATGAAGGGTGTCGAAAAGTGGGGGTGTTTTTCTAAAAAGATTTCTTTCTCGAATAGGAGTTGCCTCTTTTTAGGGGTGGTGTGGTTTTTAATCTATTTCAAATAGAAATCAAAGCGTTGGTTTTTATCACTGTATGATAATATAACTTCAGTATTTGTAGAAAAATGTCAGAATATGTTTTTGTGTTTAATCAAAAAGCTTATTTTTGTCAGGTTGTTTAAAGGTATTATAAGAAATTAGATTTAAAATTTTGGCATTATGTGTGGAATAGTAGGTGTATTTGATTTGAAGACAGATGCCCAGCAATTGCGGCCTCAGGTTTTAGAACAATCAAAAAAAATTAGACATCGCGGGCCAGACTGGTCTGGGATTTATTGTGGCGACAAAGCAATCATTGCTCACGAACGATTATCAATTGTTGACCCTGAATCGGGAGGTCAGCCATTATATAGTAAAGATAAAAAGCTGATTTTAGGAGTTAATGGTGAAATCTACAATCATCAGGAAATTCGTGAACAAACCAAAGATAAATATGAATACCAAACAGGGTCGGACTGCGAAGTAATTTTGGCGCTCTATCAGGAAAAAGGAATTGATTTTCTGGACGACTTAAGCGGAATCTTTGCATTTGCCCTTTATGATGTTGAAAATGATACTTACCTGATCGGTCGCGACCATATTGGCATTATTCCATTGTACATGGGATGGGACAAAAGCGGAAACTTCTACGTTGGATCCGAGTTAAAATCATTGGAAGGTGTTTGCACCAAGATTGAGGAATTTCCTCCTGCCAGCTATTTATATAGTAAAGATGGCGAAGTTAAAACATGGTGGACCCGCGATTGGATGGATTACGAAAATGTAAAAGATAATGAAGCCAGTATCGAAGAATTGAAGGAGGCGATGGAAAAAGCAGTACATCGTCAATTGATGTCGGATGTGCCCTATGGTGTTTTGCTTTCCGGTGGCTTAGATTCTTCTGTTACTTCTGCTTTAGCTAAAAAATTCTCAGGCAAAAGGGTTGAGGCTGGGGATGAGAAAGACGCCTGGTGGCCACAGTTGCACTCCTTTGTAATTGGATTAGATGGATCTCCTGACCTGGCTGCAGCGCGTAAAGTAGCTGACCATATTGGAACAATTCATCATGAGATAAATTATACCATACAGGAAGGACTTGATGCAATTCGCGACGTAATTTACCACATTGAGACTTACGATGTAACTACAATACGGGCTGCTACTCCGATGTATATGTTGGCTCGTGTCATCAAATCCATGGGGATCAAAATGGTTCTGACCGGTGAAGGTGCTGATGAGATCTTTGGTGGTTACCTGTATTTCCATAAAGCACCAAATGCCGAAGAGTTTCACAAGGAAACACTGCGCAAACTAAGCAAACTGAATTTGTACGATTGCTTGCGTGCCAATAAGTCGTTGGCAGCTTGGGGAGTTGAAGGTCGTGTTCCATTCCTGGATAAAGAGTTTATTGACGTGGCCATGCGCATGAATCCTCAGGCAAAAATGGCTAGCAAAGAAAAGATGGAAAAATGGGTTGTTCGTAAAGCATTCGAAGATATTTTACCTGCAAGCGTTGCCTGGAGACAAAAGGAACAATTCTCAGACGGCGTTGGTTATGGATGGATTGATACGCTGAAGCAAATTGCTAAAGATAAAATCTCGGATGAGATGATGGAAAATGCTAATTTCCGTTTTACGGTAAATACACCGAGATCGAAAGAAGAGTATTTGTATCGTACCATTTTTGAGGAGCACTTCCCCTCTGATGCCGCTGCTTCATGCGTGCCATCGGTACCATCAATTGCGTGTAGTACAGCCGAAGCTTTGGCGTGGGATGAATCTTTCAAGGACAATGTTGATCCATCAGGACGCTCAATAAGTGGAGTGCATGAGCAAAGCAAAATATTTGAAAAATAAGTTTAGACCAAAACCTCTTATAAATAGGCGTTGCTGAAAAGCAATGGCACATTTTGCCAAAAATGAGCGGAAGCCAGTGTTGAAAGACACTGGCTTTTTTGTTTGAAACGCTGAAAGTTGAATTGTTTTAAAACAAATTAAAGCTTCTCTCGTTGAAAAATAAAGTACTAATTAAATAGAAAATTAAAATTAATTATAACTAAAATTTATTGTTATGGCAATTACAAAAGTTTGGATTGAAGAAGGTTGTACGTCGTGTGGATTGTGTGAAAGTTCGTGCCCCGATGTATTTGAAATGCCCGATGAGGCTATTGTTAAAGAGGGAGCTGACTATGCAGCTAACGAAGATTGCATTAAAGAAGCAGCAGAAGAGTGTCCGGTAGAAGTTATTCAGTTCGAAGAATAAAGGAAGCATTCATTCTTATTCCATAATTTTATAACCGATTTTTAAAATGTAGTAATGAGCTTGGGGTACGCTAATTCTAGATCTGAATTAAAAACCCCAACTTGTTATTTTTAGAATAAAAACGAATTGACTTATCGGGAATCATAAAATAGAAAGACCGTTGGTTAGACGGTCTTTCATTCATGAGTAACAAAAATGAAGATCTTGCTTCATATTTAATCGTGCTAATTAAAGCAATGTTTTTTAGTAATTTGTGTGTTTTGCATTGAAAAATGGCAAAAGGTAACTTTTACACCAAAAACAGGCCTCCTGAATGATTTTGCTTCAACCTTAGAAGACCTTAATCTTTTATAACTACGATGGCATATTGTTGAAAGATCGAAAGCGAGACATCCTTTTTAAAACCTGAATTTTATATGCCTGTAAGTCTGATTATTTATTTAAATTAGCCGCCTTTCGATGGGTATCTAAAAATCAGAGTTAAGGTTTAAGTATGAAGGAGATTTTGTTGTAATGCAGGCTTATTGGGGTGAAATAGCGGCTTTGCTCACCGCTGTGTTTTGGACGGTAACCAGTATGGCATTTGAGTCAGCCGGTAAAAAAGTAGGCTCTTTGGCTGTAAATCTGATCCGATTGGTTATCGCATTCTTTATTTATTCGGCCTACACACAGGTAACACGTGGAATGTGGTTTCCTTTTGATGCGAACGCCTATCAGTGGTTTTGGTTGGTTGCTTCGGGCATTGTCGGGTTTGTAATTGGCGACTTGCTGTTGTTTCAAGCCTTTGTGGTTATTGGCGCCCGTATTTCAATGCTAATGATGGCCATGACTCCGCCTTTCACCGCGTTTATCTCCTATTTTGTATTAGACGAAGTTCTTTCACTTTCGAATTGGATTGGCATGGCAATTACCTTATGTGGAATTAGCATGGTCATTTTGAAACGGGAGGCTGGTCCTTTAAATGGAGAGAAAAAAATACGAAAACGGTTAACTTCAGCGTATTCAGTCCCCGGTATTTTGTTGGCGTTGGGAGGCGCGCTTGGTCAGGCAACCGGATTAGTAATGAGCAAAAAGGGGATGGGAGATTACGATGCTTTTGCGGCTTCTCAAATTCGGGTGATGAGTGGAATTGTTGGCTTTGCGATCTTGTTGTTGGTATTGAAACGTTATCATCGGGTATGGGCGGCTTTGAAAAATATCTCAGCGATGAAACGCATTACGCTGGGTTCTTTCTTTGGGCCATTCTTAGGAGTTTCCTTTTCACTAATTGCCATTCAAAATACAAAGGCCGGAATTGCGGCAACGATTATGGCAATTGTTCCGGTTTTAATTATTCCTCCGGCCATTCTTATTTTTAAAGAGAAAGTAAACTGGAAGGAAATTATTGGTGCCGTGATTACAGTAATCGGAGTCGCCATTTTCTTCGTTTAGCTTTTACTACTCTTGTTGATTTTCTTCGGCCAGTTGATGAAGCAGTTGTGCATATTTCCCTCCGTGTTGAATTAGCTCAGTATGATTTCCCCGTTCAATAATTTTTCCGTCTTCCAGAACCAAAATCAAGTCTGAGTTTTTAATTGTACTCAGTCGGTGAGCCACGGCAATTACTGTTTTCATCGAGAAAATATTAGCTATGGCTTGTTGGATGTATTGTTCAGTAACTGAATCTACAGCACTGGTTGCTTCATCCAGGATGATTAGTTCGCTGTTGCCGCTAATTGCCCGGGCAAATGAAATAAGTTGTGCCTGACCTTTTGAAAGGTTGTCACCATTATCTTGAATGATGAAGTCATACCCTCCCGGAAGCTGGTTGACGAAGTGATTGGCAAAAACAAAAGATGCTGCTTGCTCCACATCGCTTCGACTTATGAATTTTCGACCCAAGGAAATATTAAATTCAACCGAGTTATTGAACATGAAAATATCTTGTTGCATGACCGATATTGTTTCGCGAACCTGTGCTAATGGGATGCCGGTGAGTTCGCTGCCATTAATTTTTATCGATCCGCGGTAGCCGGTGTAGGTTTTGGTTAGTAGTTTGATGATGGTCGACTTGCCCGATCCGGTTGTGCCCACCAACGCCATACGATCACCTTTCTTAAGTTTAAACGAAACATTTTTCAACACATCGGGCGAATCTTCATTGTACCGGAAAAAGACGTTTTTAAATTCAATTTCTTTTAGCTCGAGTGGCTCAATTGGTTGATTGGTTGCAACTTCTTCGGGTGCTTCAACTCTTTGTTTAAATAACTCGCTGATATGTTCCAGCGCCGACAAGGCACGTTGAATGGTGGAAATTTGCTGTGCAAACTGCCTGACCGGAATAAAAAGACGTTCCAGTGTTGTGACGAAAACAATGAGTACCCCCATTGTAAATCCATAATCCCAAATTTGGATGGCACCGTACCAAATTACCAACGCTGTCGCCAAGGAGGTAATTCCTTCAACAATTGAATAGAGTGCTGAATCGTATACGTTTGAACTGTTTTGGGCATCGCAATACTGCTTGTTCAGGTCGTTATATTTTTCGAGTACTTCATCTTCGGCAGCATAAAGCTGAATGGTTTTCATACCATTGAGTGATTCCTGTAAATAAGCTGCCGATTTGGCCAGGCTGCTGCGGGAAGTATTGTAGGCTTGGCGGATCTTTTTCCGAAGATACCGCATGACCAGAATAATCAGAGGAACGACCAGGAGTAAAACCAAGGTTAGTCTCCAATTCAGATAAAACAGGTAACTGACTAATGCCAGCGTCTTAATACTGTCGGCCAGCAGTCCCAAAATTCCGGCAGCAAACGACTCCTGAATAGATTCCATGTCGCTGGTCAGCCGCGATAAGGTTACGCCGATAGGGTTTTTGTCGAAGTAGCTCAACGGGAATCGCAACGATTTCCCAAATAACCTTTTGCGAAGGTCGACAATGGCCAATCCTCCGGCTTTGGAGAAGGAATAACTGTAAAAACCATCAAATAATAAATTGACGAGCAGTACCACTGCCAGTAAAATAATTTGCGTTGTTAGCCCATCAACATTACCTGGCACAATATAATTATCCACAATATTTTCAACCAGCCAAAGAAATAAAATACCGGCAACGGTTGTAATCGGAATTGAAGCAATGCTCAAAAAGAACCACTTTTTGTGTGGCACAAAAAATCCAGCAAACTTCCGGAGTAGTTTCCAATCGTTAGTATTCGATATCTTATTTATTGTTGCCTTAAACATTTCTTTTGCCTTCAGTTCTTAATTTTCTTGTTGCAGGGTTAAAATCTCCCGGTAAAAATCTGATGTTTGAAGTAACTCCTGGTGATTGCCTTTGGCTGCCATTCGCCCTTCTTCCAGAACAATTGTGAAGTCGGTTTTTTCGAGTACGCTTATCCGGTTCGAAATAACTAACAGGCTCTTTGCCGGATGATGATCGAAAATCTGCTTGATCAGAAATCGTTCGGTGTCCGTATCTACGGCCGAAAATACATCATCAAGAATGAGCAAATCGCAAGGAGTGTAGAGTGCGCGAGCCAGACTAATCCGTTGTTTCTGTCCGCCCGAAAGCATGATGCCTTTCTCGCCAACCAATGTTTTTTCTTGCTTGGTCAGTCGATGTAAATCATCATAAAAGGCACTTTTATAAATCACATCATCAAATTCATTCTTTACAGGCGATTTTTCTGCGCCAAAAATAATATTGCTTTCAATCGTATCGGAAAACAGGAATACCTCTTGTGTTACCGTTCGAACGACCGATCGAATATCTTCACTCCGCAAATCAGCCGTATCTTGCTTGTCCAGATAAATCATTCCTTTCTCAGGACGCAGATAACCATTGAGGCAGTTAATCAAAGTTGTTTTACCCGAACCAACTTGTCCGGTGATGCCAACAACCTGTCCCGGTTTTATCGAAAATGAAATATCTTTCAAAACGGGTTTGTCCCCGTTGTGGTAGGTGAAGCTGAGATTTTTTACCCGGATGCCTTCACTGAAAAGTTGGTCTTTTGCTTGTGCTGGCAGGGCTTTTTTATGATCGTCGGTTCCCTCGCGGTTTAAAATAGTTTGCAAGCTGCTAATACCAACAAAACCTTGCTGAAATACGGTAAGTACCCAGCCCAATCCCATAATTGGATGACTTAAAAGGGCTGCGTATGCCATATAAGCAGTCAGCTCTCCAATCGTAAATTTTCCATCGATGACATACATTCCGCCTACAAAAAGCACAACGATCTTCAGGATTTGTCCAAGGTTCACGAGCAGTGGCATAATGAATGAGCGAATCCAGCTGATTTTAAGTGTTCTTTTATACAGCGAAACACTTTCTTTGTGGACTTCTTCTTCGGCCCATGGGTAGATGTTGTAACTTTTAATGACACTGTTTCCTGATAAAAAGGAGATTGTTTTGCCCGATAACTTCTGGAGAATATTCATTTGTGCCCGGGTGTTTTTAACCATAATTGCCATCCCAACGCGAACAACGATAAAGACAACGATCATTGGAATAACGCATAGCAAGGTTAGTTCGGGCGATAGTTTCCACATTTTGTATGGCGTGAGCGAAAGGGAAAGGATGATATTCCCGATTTGCAGAATACCAAATCCGGTAATCATGCGCACGCCGTTGATGTCGTTATTGATTCGGGAGATAATATTTCCGGTTGAATTTAAATCGTAATAATCTTTTCCAAACGAGGACAGCTTTTTAAACATCTCACCTTTAAGCTGTTTTTCAATAAGGCGCGCCGGAATAAAAATAAGGATTCGCGAAAAGGTTCTCACGAGTATCAGTATTAATGCAAGTCCCACAATTATTAGTACATTTTTGTGGAATTCCGATTCGTTGCCTATGCGTCCCTTCTCAATCAGGTCGATACTTTGTTGGATGAATTCGGGAATAGTAACCGATACCCAAACTGTGAGAGTCAAGAAAAACAATCCTCCGGTGTACCACCAGCGATATTTATGTGTGTAGTTTAGTAAAAATTTCAGTTTCGAGAACATGAATATACGTGTCGTTTTACTTTTTATTCGTTTGGACAACTTTGCAATTGCAACATCTGCCAATCATCCAGGAGCGCGGTTAAGTTACTATTATATTTGTTGTGGTAGCGATCCAACAACCTTTCAGCCTGAGTAATTCCACTTGCTGTAATTTTTCGAACCGGCTCAAGATATTGAGCTTCATCTTCTGAATTGCATATTACCGATCGACGGATTAGTCCGTCTACAGCAATTTGATATAGCTTTTTGGCTACTTCGCCAACATTAATATTTCCTGATGCTGCTTTTAGTCCTCGTTTTGGCACCTGACTTCTTACAGCCTGAATCGTTTCAATATCCCAGTCTGAGATCATTTTATAGGCTTCGTCGCGACTTTGTCCATCGTAAAGTAATCCGACCCAAAGAGCCGAAAGTGAGGCGATATGTGTGGCGCAGCTCGCATCGGCTCCACGCATTTCGATAAATTGTTTTAATCGAACATCCGGAAAAGCCGTTGACGTGTGTGTTTCCCAATCTTCCAATGTTGGCGATAGGCCATGCTTTCCGCCCATAAATTCGCGGAAGGTGATGCCATTGGCAGAGATGTATTTCCCATCACGATAAATGAAATACATGGGGATATCCAGCAAATAATCAACCCAGCGTTCAAATCCAAATCCTTCATCGAAAAGAAAAGGCAAGAATCCGCAACGATCCGGATCGGTGTCGTTCCATATTTTGGAACGGTAGCTGAGGTAACCATTGGGTTTGCCCGCCGAGAATGGTGAATTCGCAAAAATGGCGGAAACAATTGGTTGCAGGGCTTGCGCAATGCGCATTTTTACAACCATATCTTTTTCACTGTCATAATCGAGGTTAACTTGAATTGTGGCCGTATTGGTCATCATTTGTAAGCCTAAATTCCCTTTGGTTGGCATGTAGTTACGCATGATTTTGTAGCGTTCCTTGGGCATCCATGGCATATCCTCCAGCTTGGTTATGGGATCAATTCCCATCGGCAAACTGAAAAAATTGAGTTTTTGACAAATTACTTTCAGTTCCTCAAAATGCTTCTTCGTTTCAATATAGGTGTGGTGTATGGTTTTAAAATTTCGACCCGATAATTCGAACTGACCGCCTGGTTCGAGGGTGATTGAGGCACCATTTTTGCGCAACCCAATCAGGTGTTCTTGTTCCATAATGGGCTGCCAGTCATTTTGCTGCATGTGCTCCAAAATGGTACGGATACCTGTTTCCGAATTGTAGGTTAGTCGTTTAAAATCACCGATTTGAAAAAGGAATTTCTCGTGCTCGGTGCCAATACCCCAATCCTGAGGTTTTTTGTTTCCTCTTTCAAAGTACTCAACTAATTGCGATTTGTGCAATATTGCTATGTTACGTTCTGTTTCTGTCATCTAACAAGTGCTTTGCTTGCGTTCGGTTGATTGTTCTTATCAGAACCCGATCAATCTTGCGACTTTTATTTTATCTATTTTGAATTCAAAATACTGTCTAATACATATTTCTCTACCTGTCTGTTTTTTCCCTGATAGGGAAAATCGTGCATTGATAACATGGCTGGAGCATTTAGTTCTACCACAATATAATTCTTGGTTGAAGGAGTTTTCGTCATATCACCGATAATAATGTCGATACCGGCAATGTTCAAGCCTGCAGCTTGAGCTGATTTTACTGCCACGTCTTTGTAAAAGTCAGGCATGTCGTCAGTCACATCAATGCTGTCGCCCCCTGTGCTCAAATTGGAGTTATTTCTTAAATAGATTTTCTCTCCATCTTTCAAGATACTTTGGGGTGTTAGCGATAAGGCTTTTAAATGCCTGTATACTTCCTCGTCAATCGTAATCTTTAACAATGGATGGCGGTAATCGGTTCCCCGGCCTTTGTTTTTTTGATCAATCAATTGTTTGATGGTGGATTGCCCATCGCCGGTTACATTGGCCGGAACACGATAGGCAATGGCCCGAACTTTTTCATCAATGACTAAAAAGCGATACTCCTGCCCTTTAAAATATTCTTCAACAATGACTTTTTCAGAATGCGAAAAAGCGGCGCTGATGGCCAGTTGCAAATCTTCACGATTTTGAATATTCGTGCTGACAGCAATGCCATGATCGGTATCGGCAGGTTTCACTACTGCTGGGAAATTAATTGAATTTAATTGTTCCGGTTGATAATTTCTGGCCAACAAAATTCCGGAGGCCTGTCGAATTCCTTTCCTTTTTAAAAACTGACGACTCATCCATTTGTCGTTCGAAATCCAGTAAGCAATCAGGCTGTTGGCATCGGAAATGGTTCCCTCGTGGATAATGTATTCTTTGTTGTTGTACTTTACCGCGATGAGGTTGTTATCGGCATCAATAATCTCAAAAGGAAGATTGCGACGCAGAATTTCGGCAATGATAATCTGAGTCGTTGCTTCAAAATTCTCGTATCCTTCAAGTGGCTTGAAATTATAATTGCTGTTTTCCATTTCCTGAATCCCCCATTTATTGAAAGATCAAAATTAGGAATAACAACCGGAAAAAAGCCTTATCTCGGTCAGGTTTAGGAAATCGGTAATTCAGAATAAAATAGAAAGTACTTTCTTTGTAGTGTAATGTTCTGTTTGTGAGTGTTTTATTTTCGTGTTAAGATGTGTTTAAACTTATTTATTTGATATTTTTCAAAAGTGCGATGGATCGTCCGTTCAATTCAAAAACATTCGATACTTTGTTGTTTTTGGGATCAACATCATCCAGGTAGGAGTCAACAAGAACCTCCCAATCAGTGCTCAATCCTTCATGCGGAAGTGTAAATGAAATAGGCTCCCAGAAGCTGTTTACCAAAATCAGTAAAATGTCTTCGCCAAGCACATTCCCATTTTCATCTATTTCTTTCATCAGCTCACCATTAAGCAGCATACCCATTCCGCGAATAAAACTTGTATCCCATTCTTCCTGGCTCATGTCAATCCCATCCGTATTGATCCAACGAATATCTTTAATTCCTTCACCCTGGATGCGACGGTTCTTGAAATAACGACGTCGATGTGTTACAGGATGGTTGTTTCGGATATGGATAATTTTTTTTGTGAATTCAAAAAGCTTTTGTTGGTCTTCATCCCAATCCCAGTTCATCCAGGTTAGTTGGTTATCATGGCAGTACACGTTGTTGTTACCGTATTGTGTTCTTCCGTATTCATCGCCATGACTAATCATTGGGACTCCCTGGCTTAATAGCAAAGTCCCCAGAAAACTTCGTTTTCTTCGTTCCCGAAGTTGAATAACCTCTTTATCATCAGTGATTCCTTCAATGCCACTGTTCCAGCTGAGGTTGTGATCTTCCCCGTCCATGCTGTCTTCCAGGTTTGCATCATTGTGTTTGTTGTTGTAGCTGACCAGATCGTGTAAGGTAAATCCATCGTGTGCCGTTACAAAGTTGATGCTGGATGAAGGCATTTTTCCATTGTCTTCGTATAGGTCGCTGCTACCACTTAGCCGGAAAGCAAGTTCACTTACCTGGCTTTCATCTCCTCGCCAGAATTTGCGTACAGAGTCGCGGTATTTTCCGTTCCATTCGGCCCACAATACGGGGAAGTTTCCAACCTGATAACCTCCTTCGCCTAAATCCCATGGCTCGGCAATTAGTTTAAGCTGAGAAATAGTGGGGTCTTGATGAATGGTATCTAAAAAGGTTGACAGTTTACCAACATCGTATAGTCCACGTGCTAAAGTAGATGCCAGATCAAAACGGAAACCATCAACCTGCATGTCGTTAGCCCAGTAACGCAAACTATCCATTACTAATTGCAGGGTTCTCGCACTAAGCATGTTCAGTGTGTTTCCGGTTCCTGTATAGTCGGTGTAGTAGTATTTGTTTTCGGGTTCAAGGCGATAATAATTTTCGTTATCAATACCTCTGAAAGCCAATGTTGGACCTAAATGATTTCCTTCAGCAGTATGGTTGTAGACCACATCGAGAATTATTTCAATGCCAGCCTGATGGTAGGCTTTCACCATTTCTTTAAATTCAGTTACCTGATCTCCATGTGAATCGTACGCACTATATTCGCTATGTGGAGCAAAGTATCCAATGGAGTTATACCCCCAATAATTGTTCAACCCTTTATCGAGCAGGAATTTATTGTGTGCAAAATGATGGATTGGCATGAGTTCGATAGCCGTAATACCCAGTTCCTTGAAGTAGTTGATAATCTTGGGGTTTGCCAATCCTTTGTAAGTCCCACGTTCTTCCTTCGGAATATCAGGATGTTGGGCGGTAAAACCTTTGACGTGTAGTTCGTAAATGATCGAATTGTGCATCGGTATTTCAGGCTTTTTCACACCCTCCCAGTCAAATGTGGTATCAATCACCACACTTTTATTCATTTTGGCTGAACTGTCTTCAATGCTTTTTTTTGCATGCCCTTTTTTCGGAGCTGATTGAAACTGATAATCAAACATGCTATCATCTATTTCAGTCCGCCCGCTAATTGCTTTGGCGTAAGGGTCGATCAATAATTTCTGAGAATTAAAGCGCATGCCGGTTTTTGGCTGATACCTGCCGTAAACGCGGTACCCGTATAGCTGACCAGGTTTTATGTCAGGCAAATAAAGGTGCCAGACATAGTCCGTTACTTCATCAAAATCAACTTGTGCATATTCCTGTTCATCCTGAGGCGAATTAAAAAGACACAGTTTGATACTGGTTGCATTTTCACTAAAAATGGCAAAGTTAACTCCATTTCCATCATAAGTTGCTCCGAGAGGATATGGCTTCCCTGGTAAGACTTGCGATTTGTATTTTTTCATCTTGGTATATCAATTGATTAATACATAGGGTGAATAAGCTTATAAATGATTATTAAACCCAAATACAGGAAAAGCAGATAAAGAATCATGCCACAATCAATGAAGAGTGAATTCGCAGAATTGGGGTTTTGGAAGGACGTTTCCCTCTTAGGTAGGCACTTGCCCGATTTTAGGATGAAAATCCCAGTCGTTTATTGAAAGCCAATTTCGGTCTCGCTTTTGAGAATCTTAAAATACAAAATGATAGCACAATATGACAGAAAAAATAATTTTCCCGACGCGTCTGGAAAACAACGATTACAAGTTTACGGTATGGGCGCCTAAAGCCCGGTCGGTAAGGCTTCTGACTGAATCTCCGAAGTTCGAAATTACCATGAATAAAGAAGAGTTTGGCTATTGGTCATCAATCGTTTCGGACATTGATGCCGGCACCCGCTATAGATATGAACTGGATGGTAATAATAGTCTCCCGGATCCGGCTTCACTTTCACAACCCGATGGCGTGCACGAAGCTTCGGAAGTGATAGATATTCATGACTTTAAGTGGACTGATGATGAGTGGGTAAATGTTCTTCTTGATTGCATGATTCAGTATGAACTGCATACAGGAACATTTTCGCAGGAAGGCACATTTGAAGGAATTATTACTCGTTTGGACTATCTCAAGAATCTGGGAATCAATACGATTGAGCTGCTGCCAGTGGCACAGTTCAGTGGCTTGCGAAACTGGGGATACGATGGGGTGTATCCATTTGCAGTGCATGATGGGTATGGTGGCGCCAAGGAGCTGATGAAATTAGTCAATACATGCCATCAAAAGGGGATAGCTGTAATTCTTGATGTGGTTTACAATCATTTTGGACCAGAAGGAAATTACGTGTCGAATTTTGGCGACTACTTTTCGGGAAAATATTCTACACCTTGGGGAGAACCGTTGAATTTTGATGACATAAATTCGGATGAGGTTCGCAATTATTTTTTACAAAATGCATTAATGTGGTGTCGTGATTTTCATATAGATGGACTAAGACTGGATGCTGTTCATGCAATTTATGATTTTAGTGCTGAGCATATTATGACACAATTGGCAGGGAAGTTGGAACAATTAAGTCAACGAACACAAAAACCCTACTATTTGATTGCCGAGTCTAATCTAAATGATGTCCGCTATATTTCACCTTACTCGGCGGGAGGATACGGATTAAACGGTCAATGGTCAGACGATTTTCATCACGCTGTACACGCATTGGCAACCAACGAAAGAAGAGGGTATTATGAAGATTTTGGCACTCCGGAACAATTGTCTAAAGCGATCAAACAAGCGTTTGTTTTTGATGGAGAGTATTCAAAATACAGAAAGAAAACCTACGGAAATTCAACAAAAAATAATAGCGGTGAGCAGTTCGTAATTTTCAGTCAAAATCACGATCAGGTTGGAAACCGGAAGCATGGCGAACGACTGATTTCGCTTAGTAGTTTTGAGATGGCCAAGCTTGTTGCCGGATGCATGTTTGTATCTCCAAATGTTCCGATGCTTTTTATGGGTGAAGAATATGGCGAGCGAAATCCCTTTTACTATTTCGTGAGTCACCTGGACGAAGAGCTCAACAGGTTGGTAAATGAAGGTCGGAAAGAAGAGTTTAAAACTTTCTTTGATGACAAAGGGGAAGCTCTTGATCCGGCTTCAGAAGAGGCTTTTGAACGGTCAACGCTTTCCTGGGATATCGAGCAAAAACCGGAGCGTCAATCGATGTGTGCTTATTATAAAAAGCTGATTGAGTTGAGGAAAAATCATCCGGTACTGCAAGTTCCGGATAAGGACAAATTAACGATTACCGAAAAAGGAAAAGGGTTTACACTGCACCGATGGCGGGGCGATCGCCAGATTTTAGTATTCATGAATTTTGATCAGAATGATACAGAATTGGAAGTTCCATTTAATCAGTCTGGTAATATGGAAAAGATTCTCGATTCCACTTCAATTAAGTGGAATGGCAAGGGGGAAACCAGCCCACAAAAAATAATAGCGGGCGAAACAATTAAAGTAGCAAAAGAAGCAATTCTAATATATTCAAATTAAGCAACTATGAATGGTCAACAACGAGTAATTATTGAAAGTATAAAACCGCAAATTGATTGCGGGGCGTTTCCTGTAAAGCGCGTAATAAACGACAAGGTAGAAGTTAGTGCTGATATTTTTTGCGATAGTCATGATGTGTTGAGTGCTGAAGTCTTGTTTCGTTTTCAGGGAGAAAAGGAATGGCATATTGCGGCAATGGAGCATCTGCTGAACGACCGATGGAAAGGAGAATTCACTGTTTCGAAACTTGGGTCGTATACTTATTCGGTGCAGGCGTGGGTTGACCATTTCAGATCGTGGCATCGCGATATTTTGAAACGGATTGACGCCCAAACAGATTATTCCGTTGATTTGTTAATTGGTGCAGAAATTATAGCGGAAGCACTTCAGAATAATTCAAAAATTAGTGCCAAAGAAAAGGAATTTCTGAAAAATGTAATTCAGGATTTTCAAACTAAAGATAAAGCTGTAGAGGACAAAATTGACGTCATTTTAAGTCAGCGCCTTTATCAGGTTATGACTCAATATCCGGTAAAAAAGCATGTTTCGCTATATCCCAAGGAGTTTGAAGTAAACGTTGAGCGCGTCAAAGCAAATTTTAGCAGTTGGTACGAGGTTTTTCCGCGTTCGCTGGGGCTTGATGAAAAGCATGGAACATTTAATGATGTGGTTAATTTTTTACCCTATGTAGCCAATTTGGGATTTGATGTGCTGTACTTGCCGCCTATTCATCCGATTGGTGAAACCAACCGAAAAGGGAAAAACAATAATGTTACCGCCGAGCAAGGAGAGCCTGGATCACCTTGGGCTATTGGAGGAAAGGAAGGCGGGCATAAAGCGATTCATCCGGAACTGGGAACGATGGACGACTTTGAAAACCTGGTTCAGGAAGCAGCTGGAGAAGGAATTGATATTGCGATGGATGTGGCATTTCAGTGTTCACCGGACCACCCTTACGTGAAAGAACACCCAGAATGGTTTAAGCAACGACCCGATGGTAGTTTACAATATGCCGAAAATCCACCAAAAAAATATGAGGACATTTATCCTCTAAACTTCGAAACTGACAATTGGAAAAATTTATGGGAAGAGTTGAAAAGCGTCTTTTTGTTTTGGATTGAGAAAGGGGTGAAAATATTTCGGGTTGATAATCCCCACACAAAATCGATGCAGTTTTGGGGATGGGCTATTCAGGACATCAAAAAGGAACACCCGGATGTGATTTTTCTGGCCGAAGCTTTTACCCGCCCCAAAGTGATGAATAACTTGGCGAAGCAGGGATTTACGCAATCGTACACCTATTTTACGTGGCGAAATACAAAATATGAAATTACCAAGTATTGTAAAGAGTTGGTGAATTCGGATGCACGAGATTTTTTCAGACCAAATTTTTGGCCCAATACGCCTGATATTTTACCGGAGTTTTTACAGGTTGCCAACCGTGCCGGCTTTATCCAGCGTATTGCACTGGCAGCTACTTTAAGTTCCAATTATGGTATCTACGGTCCGGCCTACGAGCTAATGGAAAATACACCTACTCTTCCGGGAAAAGAGGAATACCTCAATTCAGAAAAATATGAAATTAAAAATTGGGATCTCAATAAGCCCAACAATCTCGGGAAAATTATAAAGAGACTCAATAAAATTCGGCATGAAAATGAAGCCTTGCAAAATACGCATAGCCTGAAGTTTCATGATATTGAAAACGAGGCTCTGGTTTGCTACAGTAAAACGACTGATGACCTAAGTAATATTATTTTGGTCGTTGTTAGCCTCGATCCGCATCATACGCACTCCGGTTGGGTGCGATTTCCTCTGGAAGAGTTTGAAATGGACGAACACACTCCATTTCAGGTGCACGACTTGTTGAGTGGTGCTTTCTATTTATGGAATGGCGACCACAACTATGTAGAAATTGACCCGGGTATTATGCCGGTGCAGATTTTTAAGGTGCGGAGAAAAGTCCGTTCAGAGAAAGATTTTGACTACTTCATGTAAAAACTTAACTATTATGGGAAACGAAGATAATAAGCGATGGTACAAAGATGCCATTATTTACCAATGTCATGTGCGTTCATTTAAAGATAGCAATGGAGATGGAATTGGCGACTTTCGAGGATTGATTGAAAAACTCGACTATCTGCAATCGTTAGGGGTCAATGCAATTTGGTTGCTTCCGTTTTACAAATCGCCGTTGAAAGATGGAGGATACGATATTGCTGACTTCACCAGTATTCATGAAGATTATGGTACGATGGCCGATTTTAAGCGCTTTATTCGCGAAGCGCATAAAAGAGGATTACGCGTAATTACCGAGCTGGTTTTAAATCACACGTCAAGCGATCATAAATGGTTCGAACGAGCCCGACGGGCAAAGCCCGGAAGTGCTTACCGTGACTTTTATGTTTGGAATGACAACACGGAAAAATACAAAGATGCCCGGATTATTTTTCAGGATTTCGAGATATCAAACTGGTCATGGGATCCGGTAGCAAAAGCCTATTATTGGCACCGGTTTTACTCACACCAGCCGGATCTGAATTTTGATAATCCGAGTGTGCACAAAGCCGTAACCAAAGTACTGGACTTCTGGTTTGAAATAGGAGTGGATGGCTTACGATTGGATGCCGTTCCGTATTTGTATGAACGGGAAGATACCAATTGTGAAAACTTGCCGGAAACGCATCAATTTCTAAAAAAACTTAGAACTCATATTGATGAGAAATACGACGATAAAATGTTACTGGCAGAAGCCAACCAGTGGCCTGATGATGCCTCAGAGTATTTTGGTGAAGGCGATGAGTGTCACATGAATTTTCACTTTCCATTAATGCCGCGTTTATACATGTCGATGCGCATGGAAGACCGTTTTCCTCTGATCGATATTTTAGAGCAAACACCGGAAATTCCGGATTCTTGCCAGTGGGCAATTTTCCTGCGTAACCACGATGAGTTAACCCTTGAAATGGTGACAGATGAAGAGCGGGATTACATGTATAAAGCGTTTGCCCAAAATCCAAAACAACGAATAAATCTTGGAATTCGCCGACGATTGGCTCCTTTGCTTGATAATGACCGGAAGAACATTGAGCTGATGAATATTTTATTATTCTCAATGCCGGGAACACCAATTATATACTACGGCGACGAAATTGGGATGGGTGATAATTATTACCTGGGCGACCGCGATGGTGTTCGCACACCCATGCAGTGGACCTCCGATAAAAACGCCGGTTTTTCAAGCGCGGAACCACAGCGCATGTTTCTACCCGTAATTTTTAATCACGATTATCATTACGAGTCTATCAATGTCGAAAACCATCAGAAAAATCCGTCATCTCTACTTTGGTGGATGCGTCGCATAATCGAAAAACGGAAGGAATACAAGGCTTTTAGCCGGGGAAATATCGAGTTTATCGATACGAATAATCCTAAAATATTAGCCTTTACCCGAAGTTTCGAAGAAGAAAAAATATTGGTGGTGATTAACCTGTCCCGATATTCTCAGCAAGCACAACTTGATCTTTCTGAGTTTGAAGGATACACGCCCGTGGAGGTGTTTAGTAGAAATGAATTTGCTCAGATTAGTGAAGATCCATATATGTTTCCTTTGCAGTTCAAAAACTATTTTTGGTTTGAACTAACGAAACCCCAGGAAGACGAACAGCTTGAAGGTCTTTCACCGGAATTCAGTATGTCATTAACATCGGCCGACTGGAACAAGATGGACAAGAAAACGAAGGCCTCACTTTCGAAGTTGCTTAAAGAGTATATGAATAAAAGCCGTTGGTTTCGAGGAAAATCAAAGCGAATTAAAAAGATTGCGATTAGTCAGACCATCCCGGTTACCAATAATGAACTGAAATCGTATATTCTGCTTGTTGAAACCCAATACATCGAAGGTAAGGATGAACACTATGTTATTCCACTTTCTATTGCAACCGGAGAGCAGGTTTTCGATATCAAGCATAAAACTCCCGAAGCAGTGGTCGTTGATGTCGATGTGGATGGTCACGAAGGTGTCATGTTTGACGGTTCGTATGACAAGGAAGTACGAGACAGTATTTTTAGAATTATTTATCAACGCGGAAAGATTCGCAATCAAAGTGGCTCAATCGTTGGGCTCCCGGGTAAAAAGTTAAATGCAAAAGTACAGAAAGATAAGCTTCCGTTGCCTTCAAAAGTTTTGGCAGCCGAGCAGTCCAATACTTCTTTCTTGTACCAACATGACTTCTTTTTCAAAATGTACCGTAGCCCGGAAGAGGGAAATAATCCGGAGTTGGATATTATAAAAACCTTGTCTGAAAATACATCTTTCAAAAATTTCCCGAATTACGCTGGTACCTTGGAGTATCGTGCTGCGGGAATGGATAATTTGCCGTTGGGGATAATGGTTGATTTTGTTCCGAATGAAGGAAATGCCTGGGAGTTTACCCAGTCTTCGATCGAGCGATACTTCGATCGGGTTTTATCTAGTAAAGAAGAGTTAATGGCAGGATACTCCGAGAAGAATGATCTGATTGATCATGTCGGTGCGGAGAAAATGAAGGACTTGCTCGGGCCATTCTTTGTTGAAATGGTTGAATTGTTAGCTCAGCGAACTGCCGAAATGCACGTGGCACTGGCTTCTGTTAAAAACAAGAAAGATTTTGTAGAAGAACCTTTCTCGTTATTGTATCAAAAGTCTTTGTATCAATCGTTCCGAACGCTAATTAAGCAAACGATGAATGATATCAAATCGTCGAAAAAACAGCTGGATGATGAGCAGCAAGAGTTGATTGATGATATCATCAAAAATGAGCCACTTTTGCTGAGTACGATTAAAAAGACTCTGGAAAAGAAGAAGATCCATTCTTCAAAAATAAGGGTGCATGGCGATTATCATCTTGGTCAGGTTTTATTTACAGGAAAAGACTTCATGATCATTGACTTTGAAGGAGAGCCTACCAGATCGCTGACTGCTCGTAGTTTGAAATACTGTCCGTTTAAAGATGTCGCCGGAATGTTACGTTCGTTCCATTACGCGATTTATATGTCGCAATTGGAGAGTAAAACCAAGATTGCCGGCAACACCGAGTTTATTCAGCCGTGGCTTGAGGCTTGGTATAAAGTGGTTCACGATATTTTTATCAACAGCTATTTAAAAACAGCTGGCGATGCTTCGTTTATTCCATCAGAAGAAATCCAGGTACACAATCTACTTTCGGTTTACACCATTGAAAAGGCAGTTTACGAAGCCGATTATGAATTCAATAACCGACCCGACTGGTTACATATTCCGCTAAACGGGCTGAAGAAAATATTAAATGACCTCGTGGAATCGAATCAATAATTTGAATTTGAAAATCAGAAAATAACATAGAAATGAGCGCAAAAAAAAATATATCTTCAAAAGCAAAAAATAAAGAGCCGGTTGCCAAGCCAAAAGTTAAACAAGTGTCAAAAGAGCAACCAACTCAAAATAAAAAATCGTCTGTTTGGGAATTTGACGAATTTTTAACCGAATATGATATTTACCTTTTTCGCGAGGGGAAGCATTTCTCCCTTCATAAAAAGCTTGGGGCACATCTAATAAGTCATGAGAAAACGAAAGGCACTTTTTTTGCCGTTTGGGCTCCCAATGCAAAGTCAGTTTCGGTAATTGGCGATTTTAATGGTTGGAACCGGGAGTCCCATCATTTGAAGTTGAGGGAAGATGAATCGGGGATTTGGCAAGGATTTATTCCTTTTGTTGGCAAAGGTGAAGCATACAAATACTTTATTTCATCGAAATACGATGACTATAAGGTTGAAAAGACGGATCCCTTTGGTAAGTTTAGCGAAGAGCCTCCAAAAACAGCTTCGGTTGTTTGGGATTATGGGTACGACTGGGAAGATGCTTCCTGGATGAAAAAGAGAAAAAAGAACAATGCGCTAGATAGTCCGTTTTCGGTTTACGAGGTGCAGTTGGAATCCTGGAGACGCAAACCGGAGGAAGATATGCGGCCACTCAATTATCAGGAATTGGCAGAGGAGTTGAGTGCATACGTTAAAGAGCAGGGATACACACATATTGAACTTCTGCCGGTTACTGAATATCCGTTTTCAGGTTCGTGGGGATACCAGGTTGTTGGTTTCTTTGCACCGACCAGTCGGTTCGGAACCCCCGATGAGTTTATGCATTTTGTTGATGTGATGCACCAAAATGATATTGGTGTGATTATCGACTGGGTGCCATCTCACTTTCCCGGCGACCAACATGGGCTCCATTTTTTTGATGGTACTTATTTGTTTGAGCATCAGGATCCACGAAAAGGATATCATCCCGACTGGAGTAGTTATATTTTCAACTACGGACGTAGTGAAATCCGAAATTTCCTGATTAGCAGTGCACATAGCTGGCTGGAAAACTTCCACGTTGATGGAATTCGCGTTGATGCAGTAGCGTCGATGTTGTACCTCGACTACTCACGAAAAGAGGGAGAATGGATTCCAAACGAACATGGAGGTCGTGAAAACCTGGAGGCGATTTCCTTTTTGAGAGATTTAAATGAGTCGATCTATACGAGCTTTCCGGATGTCCAAACTATTGCTGAGGAATCGACTGCCTGGCCAATGGTTACCCGTCCGGTTTATACCGGCGGACTAGGATTTGGTATGAAATGGAATATGGGATGGATGCATGATACGCTGGGTTATTTTCAGCGCGAACCAATTCACCGCAGCTACCATCACAACCAGATGACTTTTAGTATTATGTATGCTTTTAATGAAAATTTTATGTTGTCGCTTTCGCACGATGAGGTTGTTCATGGTAAAGGCAGCTTGATTGAGAAAATGCCGGGCGATGTTTGGCAAAAGTTTGCGAACCTCCGTGCAATGTTTGGTTTCATGTTTGGTCATCCTGGTAAAAAACTTCATTTCATGGGTATGGAAATCGGCCAATGGAAAGAATGGAACTACAAAACCAGCCTCGATTGGCATTTACTCGATTACGATACGCATTCGGGATTACAATTTTTCATGAAAGATTTAAACAGTGTGTATAAGCGACATCCGGCTTTGTATGAGCAGGATTTTACACCTGATGGGTTTAAGTGGATTGATGCTAACGATTCGACAAACTCCATCCTTAGCTTTGTTCGGTATGATAAAGAGCGAAAACAGCATGTGTTGGTTGTCGCGAATTTTACACCTGTACCACAATATAACTATCGGATTGGAGTCCCTGATGATACAACGTGGGTCGAAATACTCAATAGCGATGCTACTCAATATGGCGGAAGCGGAATGGGGAATTTTGGCGGTGTAGAAGCCAACCCGGTGGCATATCACGGTGAAGAGCAATCCATTAATATCATGATACCACCATTGGGAGTAGTGTATTTTACTCAGGAATTATAGAATCATTAAAGTTTATGACAACATATAACCCCAGATCAACCTATCGTCTTCAGTTTAATAGTGATTTTAGCCTGACGGATGCAGAAAATATTATTCGGTATCTGGATAAAACAGGAGCTAAAACAGTTTATGCGTCTCCTGTTTTTCAGGCGGTGCAAGGAAGCATGCACGGATATGATGTGACGAATCCATTAAAAATAAACGCTGAAATTGGAACAGAAGATGACTTTGGACGAGTGATTGATAAGTTGCATGCCCGAAAAATGGGGTGGATTCAGGATATTGTACCAAATCATATGGCTTATTCGCCTCAAAATCCGTGGATTGCTGATGTGTTGGAGCTTGGAGAGGAATCGGAGTATATTGATTTTTTCGATATTCAACTTCGTCATTTTAAAGATCAGACGAAGGGAAAGCTGATGCTGCCTTTTTTTGGACAGAAGTTAGAAATCCTAATTGAAAACAAGGAGCTTTCGGTGGAATACAGTGAAGCGGGATTTCAACTGAAGTACTATGAGAATACTTACCCGGTGTCGAAAAAGGCCTATCCGGTTTTGTTGAATCCAATGAAAGAGGCACGTATTCCGATCGATATACACGAATGGTTAATAGAGAAGGATAACTTGCCATGGGATCGTGCCAAGCAAAAGCTGTTCGCTGCAAGTAAACAAGAACCTGAGGTGATTCGCCATATCACTCACTGCCTATCGATTGTGAACTCCAATTCGCAGAAAATGATGGAGGTAGTGGACCAGTTGTTTTACCGGCCAACCTTTTGGAAGGATACGGAAGAAATGATCAATTATCGCCGTTTCTTCACCATCAACAGCTTGATTTGTGTGAATATTCAACACGAAAAAGTTTTTGATGCCACACATCAAATGATTGCTGACTGGATCAAGAAAAAGCTGGTAGATGGAATTCGTGTCGACCATATTGATGGATTGTTTAATCCGTCGGAATACCTGGGTCGCTTGCGAAAACTGGCAGGAGAAGATACACACCTTACGATTGAGAAAATTCTGGAGAAAGATGAAAAGCTTCCGGCCGGTTGGCCAATTGAAGGAACGACAGGATACGACTTTTTAGCATTGGTGAACAACTTACTGACCAATCCTGAAAAGGGATCAGTTTTTTATTCATACTACAACAACTGGATTAAAAAGACGGATGAATATCGGGATGTTTTTCACAAGAAAAACCGATTTATTCTGTACAACCGCTTTAAAGGTGAATTAATCAACTTGACTCAGGAATGGCGCTCAATTAGTGCTGCTTTAGGAATCCCGCTACAGGAAGAGAATGCGCAGCGGGCGCTTGGCGAGTTTTTAGTGTTATGTCCCGTTTATAAAATCTACCAGTCACCCTCCGTGTTCTCCAACACCGAGATAGAAGAAGTTAATTCTATCATTAATGCGGCAATAGCTGGAGGCAAATCAGAAAAGGAAGAATTGGAGAAGCTACGAAACTTATTTCAGTTAAAAAATATTGACAGGGAGAGTGAGCGAAAACAAATTGATACGTTCTTTCGGCATTGTATGCAATTTACGGGTCCATTGATGGCAAAGGGAATTGAAGACACCGCCTTTTATTCCTATAATCCATTCATTGGTCATAACGAAGTTGGAGACTCGCCCGGTTTTTTTGGAATTCGAACTGAAACTTTCCATCAGCTGATGCAAGAGCGGCAAACAAAAGAGCCATTGACGTTGAATGCCACTTCAACCCACGATACCAAACGGGGAGAAGATGCCCGCGCACGATTAAATGTGCTGAGTGATGTTCCCGAAAAATGGATTGAAGCCACAAAAGATTGGCGCATTTTGAATAAGAAGTTCAAGATTTTTGAAGACGAACGAGAAATGCCGACGGCCAATGATGAATACTTTATCTATCAGGTATTGTGCGCACATTGGCCCATGAGTGGTTTATTGGATGAGACATTTATTGATCGTTTGACCGAATATTTGATTAAAGCGCTGCGGGAGGCAAAAGTCAACTCATCATGGAGTGATCCTGATGAAAGCTATGAAACAGAAACGATCCAATTTGTGCGGAATATTTTGTCAGAAAAGAGCGATTTTCGGGAAAGTCTTCGTGCTTTTATTATAGATATTATACCGCATGGGATCGTTAATTCGTTGACTCAGCTGATTTTAAAAAATACATGCCCCGGAGTTCCCGACACCTACCAGGGCTGCGAACGCTGGAACTTGAGTTTCGTTGATCCGGATAATCGTCAGCCGGTTGATTATGCACATTTAGAAAGTGAGTTGGATGAGATGATTCGGAATAGTGAGGCTGACAAACTTAACTTCGCGGATCGGTTGATGCAGGAACCTGAAAGTGGCCGGATTAAGCAATGGATTACTTACCTGACCTTAAAAGAACGGAAGGACAATGAGAAGCTTTTTCTGGAAGGGAGCTATGTCCCGCTCGAGGTAGAAGGGAAATACAACAAGCATTTGATTGCTTTTTACCGGCAGTACGAAGGCACTTATTTTTTAGTGATACTTCCGTTGAATACGGCAGCATTGCCAACTAATTGCAATTGGGAGGATACATGGATATTAATGCCGGAATTAAAGGTGCTTGACTGGCAAAATTTATTATCGAATGAATTCGTAAAAAACACCAATAAACTTGAGGCCAGTAGAGTTTTTATCCGCACTCAATTTGGTTTGCTTCGGGGAGTATAACCAGAACATACAGGTTTGTCTGCAAACAAAAATGGCTGTCGAATAAGGACAGCCTTTTTGTTGTTTCTATAATCCGACTACTCTTTTTCCATATTTGGGATGTTCATTGAGCCGATATTGGTGATTTTGTAATTGCCCATGCTAAATTTTTTGTTGGCATTGGTATCAATATCCGTTACTTTCATAATTGAACGCTCCCCGGTTTTGGTATTTTCCGATTCTGCTTCCATGACAAAGCCCCACGGCATTTCGTTCGAATACTGAGCAGATTTCATGATTGTTCCAAAAAAATCACGGGTAATGATATCAACATCCTGACTAATCCAGAAATTCGATTTGGTTTCTTCTTCCGGGTTATCGTATCGGTATTCTTCGCATTGATATCCTTTAATGGTCTTTGTTTGTCCGGTCTTTTTTACATAGGGATTCATGGCAATATTGTCCGGCACATCTTCATCTTCAAGCTCCTCATAATCGTCCATGTCAAAGCCCATTCCCAGAGCACCTGCTCCATCAAACCCATACACGATGCCATTTTTCTCACCATCTTCATCAGTTAGAATGATCATGGCCTTATTTTCAAAATCCATGATAAATAAGCCTTGTCCCTTTTCTTTCATATCTCCGTTAACAACCTGATAAGCAAAGTTTTTACCATTCGGATCGATGAAGGTGATAAATTCGCCGTCGCTATCTTTTTTACCGTTCTTTTTATACGATTCAAAATGCATTTGCAATTTTGAGTCAAAGGAATAATCATCTTCGATTGAGACAGGTTCGCCGGACATGCCCAGACCTTTCATCATTTTCTGCATGCGTTCATTTTGCCTGTCACTATTATTTTCATCCTTGTTTTCTTCTCCTTCAAAAACTTTATCTAAATTTTTGTCAACCTCTTCGTCAACTTTGTCGTCAACTTTTTTTTCTACCTTTTTCTCAATCTTATCCTGAACTTTTTTGCTCAATTTGTTTAAAAAGCCTTGGGCTGAAGTAGGTTCAGATAATGATAGAAAAAATAGAATAACCAGAATTTGGGGTAAATATTTATGCATAGCACAATAAGTTTTTAGTGTTTAAAATTTAATATGCTACAAGTTACAACAATCCTAATAATGGTTGCAAATAATTAGAAGAGTTTTTTGTCTTATATAAAGGATTAAAACTTCATGGCTCGATCCATGTCGCGCTTTGCATCTTTTTCCTTTAAGGTTTCGCGCTTGTCGTGTGTTTTCTTTCCTTTTGCCAGACCGATTTCGAGCTTTGCCAAACCACGGTCATTTAGGAACATGCGAAGGGGAATTATAGTTAATCCGCTTTCTTTTATCTTTTTTTGCAGCTTGTCAAGCTCCTTTTTATTCAAAAGAAGTTTGCGATCACGACGAGATTCATGGTTGTTGATATTTCCAAAGTCATATTCTGAAATATTCATATTCACCACATATAGCTCATTTCTTGTGAATCGGCAATAAGCTTCGCCTACCGAAGCCTTTCCGTTTCGGATTGACTTTATTTCTGTTCCAACCAACTGCACGCCGGCAACAAACTTTTCTGAAATTTCGTAATCGAAATAAGCTCGTTTGTTCTTAATGTTTATATGTTGTTTTTTATGCACCATATCCGTAAAAGGCTTGAAGTAATTTCCAACTAAATACGTTCAAAATTATGAAGATAAGAAAAACCAGGAGCAAGGCAATTAATATGTAACGATTCTGATTTTCGGGCGGTAAATTCAGGCTTTCTTTTACACCCTGAAAAAATAAGAAGACTCCGTAAAGGCCTAAAATACCGATGACATATAGTCCGGGAAATAATCCGGTGATAAACGATACTGCTAAAAAAGGCAAGAACGAATAAGCTACAAGCCGACTAATCGCGTTCTGGTCTTTTTTTCCTCCAAAACTAGTTAGCAATTCATTCAACACATAAACCGAAACGTAGTACTGAAGGATATAGCTTATTACTTCGCGGGCCGCTTTTGCAATTGCATAGCCAAACAAAAACTCGCTGCTGAAAATCACTTCGCCTAAAAATACACCTGTGCCAACCAGTAGCACCAATGGAAGGAAATAGTCTTTAAAAGTTGTTTGAGTTGAATCTTCACTTTTTTCATTTTTCCAAACCTTTGTTGGTTCAATGATCACACTGCTACATGTTTGAAAAAGCTGACGATATCGTTGTTTAAAATCCATAATCTCTGGTTTTGCGTTACAAAAATACATTAATTTGTAAACCCTAATCATAAATGTCGATGAATCAACGAAAATATCATATGCTGACCATACTTGGTCCAACAGCTTCGGGTAAAACAACTGTTGCGGCGCACGCAGCTAAACTGCTTGGCGGAGAGATTATTTCGGCAGATTCAAGACAGATTTACCGCGGCATGGATCTGGGCACTGGAAAGGATTATGAAGATTACGAAGTGGATGGACAACAGATTCCCTATCATTTGATTGATATTGTTGATGCAGGATTTGAATACAATGTTTATTTATTTCATAATGAATTCTTAAAAGCCTTTAATGAGATCAAAGCAAAAGGTAAATTCCCAATTCTTTGTGGGGGGAGTGGACTTTACATTGAAGCTGTTTTAAATAATTATAAACTCATACAGGTTCCTAAAAACCTGGAGTTACGCAGTCAGTTGGAAGATAAAAGCCTGAAAGAGTTAGCAAAAATTCTGGAGGTGATGAAACCTGAATTGCACAATACAACTGATACGGAAAATCATCGCCGGGTGTTGAGAGCCATTGAAATTGAAACTTACATGCAGAATAACCCGGAGCTATCTGATGACATGCCACAAATCAACAGTTTGGTAGTTGGTGTGAAATTTGACCGCGAAAATCGCCGAAAACGGATTACTGAGCGGTTAAAACAACGCCTGGAAGATGGTATGCTTGATGAAGTACAACGTTTACTTGACAAAGGGTTGAAACCCGAGCAGTTGACTTATTATGGGTTGGAGTACAAGTATCTGACTCTTCATTTGATAGGCGAAATTTCATACGATGAAATGTTTACAAAGCTCGAAATTGCAATTCACCAATTTGCCAAGCGGCAAATGACCTGGTTTCGACGTATGGAAAAACACGGAACTCAAATTCACTGGTTGGATGGATTTATGCCTTTGGAGGATAAAATTCTAAAGATCAACGAATTGCTCAACTCGTAAAACTAAGCTTTACGAGCTCGCCAATGCGTATCCATGCAGCACAATGGCAGTCCGTCACTTTCCCGAAAAATTGTCGATTTATAATGTAAATCATCAAGCTTTTGTGTGTCAACACCTAGTTGATCTCCTGCCATCCCCTCTTTGAGATAGTTAATCTCGAGGCTCGCCAATTCATACTGATTTAAGAAATCGATTCCCAGACAATCCAAAATACGCTCCAGGTACTTTACACTGTTGAAATGCTTGTTGACATCTAAATCGCTAAACAATACAGGTCGATAGCTTAAGCCTTCTGATGCCTTGGGTGGTTTAATTCGTTTGGGATTTCGACAGGGCTGCGATTCATTCAGCCGAGGAAACGTATCCATAAATTCACGAAGTCTGACAATGCGTTTGGTTTCCACATCCAAAATTAACCAGGCTGAACTTGCTTTAAGTAATACCTCTTTTTGGGCTCTTTCTATAATAAACTCGCGATAGGCATACATTCCATCAGTGCCTGCCGACCAGGTGTTTAGCGTAATTTCTTCTTGCCAATCCGGGTATCGTTCGAACTCGAAATAAACTCGCGACAACACCCAGAACATGTTATTTAGTTTTAAATTGTCGTACCCCCAATCCATTACCTGAGCATGTTTCCAGGCTGCTTCAAGCATCATATTAAATAATGAAGTAACCGATGCTTTAGCGTATTGGTTGGTGTGATATGAACCTATGGTATAATCTTGAATGAATTTTTTCATTTGTTGTTGAGGTATTTTTTAAACCTTTCGACAAAAATATTGTTCAGTTTTGAAAATAAAGAAGCTTTTGCGACTTTTGCGAAAATTTTTTCTACAAGATGAGTGATATTATTATAAAAACGCCCGAACAGATTGAAGGGATAAGAAAAAGTAGTCAGTTAGCAGGGCAGTCATTGGTAATGATTGAGGAATTTGTGAAACCTGGGGTGAGTACAGAGTTTTTGAATGCCAGGATTGAGGAATTTGTCCGCGGTCATGGAGCCATTCCGGCAACGATAGGTTACAATGGTTATCCTAAAGCAACCTGCATATCACTCAACGATGTTGTATGCCATGGCATACCAAGCGATAGTCAGATTTTGAAAGAAGGTGATATATTGAACATTGATGTAACCACGATTCTGGATGGTTACTATGGCGATACCAGCAAGATGTACTCGGTTGGCGAAATATCGGAACGTGCAAGCCGATTGATCAAGGCAGCCAAACATTCACTGGATCTGGGAATTCAGCAGGTGAAGCCTGGTAATTACGTTGGAAACATAGGATTTGTAATTGGCCGATATGCCAAAGCCCAAAGATACAGCGTAGTCTATGAATTTTGTGGACATGGAGTAGGGCTGGAGTTTCACGAAGCACCTCAGGTTGATCATATTGCCCGCAAGAATACCGGAGACATTATGCAACCAGGAATGACCTTTACCATCGAACCCATGATTAATGAAGGACGGGCATCAACAAAAGTTGATAGAGAAGATGGATGGACAGCCCGGACAAAAGATGGCAAACTTTCTGCTCAGTTCGAACACACCATTCTGGTTACCGATGATGGTTATGAAGTACTTTCGGATGTAAGTGGTGATTACCGCTAAAGTTTTATCATTTAATATTTTTTGAGTAGTGTATTAGTCTAATGAATTGGCTATTTTAGTATGAAAATATAACGCTGTGAGTAAGCTTTTTGACTACTACTTTAAATTACTACTTTTTAACACGAATGATAGCTCATACGAGTTGCTGGAAGAAAAGAAGAAGAGCATTTTATTGCATCTTTTCCTTTACCTCTTTTTTTTAGCTATTAGTGTTTTCCTAATTAGCAATATCTTTCATGCCGATTACGCAACAGCCATCTTCAATGGAAGCTGCTTGATTGTTGGATTATTGACTTTCTATTTATTGCGAAAGGGAAAAAATATATTTATTCCATCCCTCATTTTTGTTATCGTTATTTCAGTTATTAGCACCTACTTTTTTATAACGGGGGGAAATAATAATTCCGGCATTGCTTTTATGCTAATGCTTCCTCTTCCGGTGATTTTAATACTTGGGAAGGAAAGAGGGCTATTGGCATTGAGCATTTTTTTTGTGCTAAACGCGGTAGCTTACTATGGGTTAAAAGAATTCGCTTGGTGTCCTGATTACAACATTAGTCTCATTTGTCGGCTTTCAATTGTTTTCCTCTTTATTTCTGCAATGGCTTTTGCCAACGAATATGTTTTTGAAATCCTGTATGGCCGCTTAGAAAAGATATCATCTTCGTTGAAGACGAGTCAGCAGAGATATAAGAACCTGGCTTTGAACAGGGAAAAGTTTTTGTCCGTAATTTCCCACGACTTAAGCGACCACATTGGTAGTTTCATGTCTATTTCAACGTTGTTGAATGAGCAATACGATGAGATATCGGAAAAAGACCGCATGAAATTGATCAAACAAATGGCTAACGTTTCGAAAAATAACTATAAGTTACTCGAGGATCTGTTAAAATGGTCAACCGTTCAGCTTGATCATATTCCATATTCTCCGACAGCTTTTAAATTAGAAAGAATCTATCGCGAGGTTATTGAGCTTTTTAATCCCTTGCTTGAGGGGAAACAGCTCTCGATTTTTCTGAAAATGAAAAGCAACTCAGAAATATTTGCCGATTATCATATGGCGAGTGCCATCTTAAGGAATCTGGTTTCGAATGCCATAAAATTTTCGCATCTCGGAGGCGAAATACGCATTTCTGCGGTTGAAAAAGAGGATAAAATGCTCGTTACAGTTAGCGATCGTGGAATTGGTATGAGCGAAGAATTGCTGCTGCGCTTTAACTCGTCACTTTCGTTTTCAAACCCGGGAACCATTCAGGAACCCGGATCGGGGATTGGATTGATTCTTGCCAAAGAGTTTGTTCAGAAAAACGAAGGAGAATTATTTATTAAAAGTGAGCCAAACGAGGGTACGGAGGTTAGTTTCACCCTGCCGTTGGTTGATTAAAGGGTGTGGTTCTTTTTGATCAATCTGAATAATAGCACACCAAGTATAAATTTTATCTTTGTAGAAAAAAAACATGTCTCTAGTTATAGAAGAAAAGGATCTCGAAAAATTTATCATGATAGGAGACCGGGTGTTAATTAAACCCAAGCATCCGAAAAACAAAACAAAATCCGGATTGTACCTTCCTCCAACTGTTCAGGAAAATGAAAAAACACAAAGTGGTTATATTGTAAAAGTAGGTCCGGGATACCCAATTCCATCAATCACTGACGAAAGTGAGCCATGGGAAGGGCGTAAGAATGAAGCCAAATATATTCCATTGCAGGTAAATGTTGGTGACTTGGCAATCTACTTGGCAAAGAGTGGTTTTGAAATTGAATTCAACAAAGAAAAATACCTTATTTTGCCGCACGCTTCAATTTTAATGATCATTCGCGACGAAGAATTGTTAAAATAATTACGAATCGTTCAATCTTCAGACTATTGTTTTGTTTGATTTTACGAATCGTAAATAAAACGATATTGATAATTTCAAATTGAAAGAAAATTAACCATTGAATCAAGTTTTTTAATAAATTGCGCCCGTTTTTGATCCAGTCAGGAATATGGAGTTTTTCTAAACTGTTAAATAATTAAATATGAATCCACAAGCTGAAGAATTAAACAAAATTATTCAAGCTAAACATCCAGTTGTTTACGATCTTTTGTCTGATAAAGGAAAGAATATCTTTTTCCCTAAGAAAGGTATTTTAGGACAAACAGCTGATGCAAAAGGCACAAAAATAAATGCCACCATTGGAGCAGCTGTTGAGGATAATGGCAGTCCAATGCGTTTGGGCAGTATTGAGTCAAATGTCAAGTTAGATCCTTCATTGGTTTTTCCATATGCACCAAGCTATGGCCGTCCTGATATTCGTGCGAAATGGAAAAGCATGATTTACGAGAAAAACCCGACTTTAAGAAATAAGGAATTGAGTTTGCCGGTTGTAACCAATGCTTTAACTCACGGTGTAAGCATGGCCGGGTATCTGTTTTTAAATGAAGGCGAAAAGGTAATTGTTCCCGACTTGTTCTGGGGAAATTATAACTTGATTCTGAACCATGCTTATGGAGCTGAAGTGTCCAAATTCAACCTTTTTAAAGATGGCGGTTTTGACATTGATTCATTCAAAACTAAATTAGCAGAAGGCGGAATTGGTAAAAAAGTACTGATTCTAAATTTCCCCAATAATCCGACAGGGTACACTCCAACAACCAATGAGATTAAAGACATCGTCAAGGTAATTAAAGAATCAGCAGAGCAAGGCAATAAAATTGTTGTTTTCTCCGACGATGCTTATTTCGGACTGGTGTATGAAGATGGCATTGAAAAGGAAAGTATCTTTTCGTTTCTATGTGACCTGCACGAGAATGTATTGGCACTGAAAATTGACGGTCCTACAAAAGAAGATTACGTTTGGGGATTCCGCGTAGGTTTTATGACTTATGGTATAAAAGGTGGCGATGCTGAATTGTACACTGCACTTGAAGCTAAAACTGCCGGAGCTGTTCGAGGAAACATCTCCAATGCAGCAAATATCTCTCAGTCGCTACTCTTGAAAGCATTTGAAGATGAAGCTTACCAAGCGCAAAAAGCGGAAAAGTTTGATATCATGAACAAGAGATATCACGCAGTAAAAGAAGCAGTAAAAGAAGAAAAGTATGCTGAGTATTTTACAGCATTACCATACAACTCTGGCTATTTTATGTGTGTTCAGCTTGCTGATGGATTAGACGGAGAGCAAATCCGTAAAATATTGATTGACAATTACAGCATTGGACTGATCAACTTGAATAATGTACTGCGTGTCGCATTCTCGGCCGTAGCAGCTGCAGATGTTAAAGAGTTGTTCGAAGGAATATATAATGCATGTAAAGATTCGAAGCAATAAAATAAATAGTTGACTAATGATAAGTGCCTTCTCATTATTGGGGAGGCATTTCTTTTACACGACTTCCATATTCTCCATTGGGATTATTTCCTCGCCTTTATAACGCAGCAGTAGGTTAGCTACTGCCAAGGTATCTTTCTCGCAATATCGTATGATTCTGTCAATTTCTCCATCATTGTAATAAACACTGGCCACCTGGCTGCCGTCAATATCGTCTTTTGGAGTTGGGATGTTGAAAACAGCGCAAAGCAAGTTCAGTGACGTGTAGTTTTTGTAATCGCCAAATTTCCAAAGTTGCAAGGTGTCCATTAATCGGTCTTTAACTTCCCAGGGTTTCATGCCTGCAATATCCAACGATTTTGGAAGTGGCAGACCGTTGATTAGTGTTCGCCTGGCAATATACGGGTAGTCAAATTCTTGTCCGTTGTGGGCGCAAATCCGTCTTCCCGGATGCGACATAAATTTATTGAGCATGTCGTTAAACTGGCTTAGCAGTTTTTTCTCATTGTCATCAAAAAACGACTTAACCCGGTAGAATCGTTCCCCTTGCTTTTGTGTGACAACTCCGGCTGAAATGCAAATTATTTTTCCAAATTCAGCATATATCCCGGCGCGTTCGTATACGTCGCCGGCGGTTTGATCATCAGTTCTGAAATAGGTTGATTTTTTATCCCATAACTGCTGAAAGACCTCAGGTAGTTCTCCAAAATCAGGCTGTTGTGGTACCGTTTCAATATCGATAAACAGGATGTCTTCTACATTTAATTGGTTGAGCATGGTTATAGGTTTTGTTTGATGAAATTGGTGAAAATATTGATCGCCACCGTATTGTTGCCTCCTTGTGGAATGATGATGTCGGCAAACCGTTTGGTGGGCTCTATAAATTGCAAATGGCTTGGGCGAACGGTTTCTTCGTATCGAGTTAGTACCTCCTGAACATTGCGTCCTCGCTCAATAATGTCACGTTGGATAACCCGCGAAAGACGGAGATCCGAATCGCAATCGACAAAAGCTTTAATGTCCATCATTTTGCGCAACGAAGCGTTAGACAACACTAAAATTCCTTCAACAATTAATACCGATTTCGGATGAATTGTTCGAGTAGCTTCTTGTCTGGTACAGGTCAAATAGGAATAAACTGGCTCTTCAATAGGCTTTCCTTCCTTTAATTCTGCCAAGTGCTTCGTTAATAGACTAAATTCAATGGAATCAGGATGGTCAAAATTTATTTCTTTTCGTTGTTCCATCGGAATATGACTGCTGTCACGATAATAGGAGTCCTGCGAAATGACAGCAACCTCGTTTTGAGGTAGTTGCTCAATTATTTTTCGTACAACCGTTGTTTTGCCGGAACCGGTTCCTCCGGCAATACCGATAATGATCATTTTTGTATAATTTTGAAGTAAAGATAAACAAGCCCAAACGTTTTTCTATATTCTAATGGTTGTTTATGGCTCAATAGTTGGAAAATATTACCTTCGCAAACGAAAAACAAACCGTAACCAAATTTTATTTGATATGATAAACCATGTCGTTCTTTTCAAATTAAAAGGATATCCTGAAGCTGAAAAAGAAGCTGTAATCCGGAAAGTGAAATCAGCGTTGGAAGCACTAAAAAGTAAGATTGAACAAGTTAAACATTTAGAGGTTGGTTTAAATTACGAATTGAATGCAAAATCGTATGACATTTGCCTGATTTCGCATTTTGAATCATTGTCTGATTTGGATGGTTACCGTGTTCATCCGGAGCATTTAAAAGTGGTGGAGCTGATTAATGAAACTACAGTAGAACGTGCCGCGGTTGATTTTGAGTTCTAAAAAAAACATTAAACCCAATCAATGAAAAGCTTATATCCTTTGAAGTTTAAACCCCAGTTTATGGATAAAATTTGGGGTGGAAATAAGATAAAAACACATTTAGGAAAAGATTTTGGAAATCTACCCAATTGTGGCGAAAGCTGGGAAATATCGGGTGTTCAGGATCACGTATCGGTCGTTGAGAATGGTTTCCTGGCAGGAAATAGCCTGGAAGAGTTGATCGAAATTTACATGGGCGAAATGGTTGGCGACAAAGTGTATGAGAAATTTGGGGTCGAGTTTCCGCTGCTAATCAAGTTTATTGATGCGAATGATGACCTCTCCATACAAGTACACCCTGATGATGAGCTGTCGAAGAAGCGGCATCAGGCTTTCGGGAAAACCGAAATGTGGTATGTGATACAAGCTGATAAAGGGGCTAAATTGAATTTAGGTTTTAAAGAAGAATTGACACAAGATCAATACCTGGAGAAATTTAATGCCGGTCAACTCATGGAAATCCTCAATTTTGAGGAGGTAAGTGAAGGAGATATACTGTTTATGCCGGCAGGTCGTGTACATGCAATTGGCCGCGGAGTATTGGTTGCAGAGATTCAGCAAACTTCAGATGTCACTTATCGTATTTATGATTTCGACCGGAAAGATGCGCAGGGTAACGGGCGTGAGTTACATACCGAATTGGCTTTGGGTGCCATTGATTTTGCAGTTCCGGAATCATATAAGACGGATTATGTACCGAAAAAGAATGAGCCTGTTGAGGCCGTGAAATGCAGGTACTTTACAACCAATGTGCTTGAGTTGGATCAAAAGCTGGAGCGCGACTTTCATAAAAAGGATACTTTTGTGATTTACATTTGTCTGGAAGGAGATTTGGAAATTGAATATCAGGGAGGACTTGAAACAGTTAAGAAAGGTGATACAATATTGGTTCCTGCGGCTTTGGAGCATTTTTTCCTCATCCCACAAAGTAACGGTGTAAAGCTGTTGGAAGTTCATTTGTAATAGTTTACTAATTTTGTCGGCTATTGTGAATTGAGACTTGTAATAGTAATAGCTGACACCGAATTTGGACCTTGAAATTTATTGAAGTTATGGAGATAAAAAATGCCCGGTTTTTAATGAGTAATTCAGATGTCAGTAAATGTCCTGATCCCAACAAGCCGGAGTTTGCTTTTATTGGTCGGTCAAATGTGGGCAAATCTTCATTGATCAATATGATGACCGGGCAGAAAAAATTAGCCAAGACTTCTTCGCGCCCCGGAAAGACTCAGTTAATTAATCATTTCGTAATCAATGATGATTGGTATTTGGTTGATTTACCCGGTTACGGTTATGCCAAAGTTTCGAAAAAAAGCAAACAGAAATTTCAAGCCTACATCGTCGACTATGTGTTGAAAAGACAAAGTCTGTATTGCCTGTTTGTTTTGATCGATTGCAGACACGAACCCCAGCAAATCGACCTGGAATTTATTAATTGGTTAGGTGAAAAGGAGGTGCCTTTTGCTTTAATTTTCACTAAAGCCGATAAGCTTGGGACGAACCAATTAGCCAAAAATCTGACAGAATACAAGGAAACGCTATTGAAGCAGTGGGAGGAACTACCTCCACTTCTGGTTAGTTCGGCAGAAAACGGCTTGGGACGAGAAGAAATATTAAACTTTATTGAGCAAAGTATCTGATTTAGTTTTTTTATGCTGTTAGAAAACAGGGATTTATGCTATTCGTGAAGTGCTTTGCATGCAATTTAAATGAACTTCCAATTCATACAGGTAAAGATATTTTAAAGATTTTTTTACCTTTGCCCGCGATCCCAAGCTACATAAATTAAAAGAAAAAAAATGTCGAAAAAGGCTCCGTTAAAGATTTTTACAGGTACGGCAACAAAGTATCTAACTACAGAGATTTGTAAAAGTGTTAATGTTGACCTGGGAAAATCTTCCTGTCCTATTTTTGCAGATGGTGAGTTTGAACCCTGTTTTGAAGAAACAATCCGTGGAGCGCATGTTTTTCTGGTGCAATCAACCTTCCCTTCAGCTGACAATTTGTTGGAGCTGTTGTTAATGATTGACGCGGCAAAAAGAGCTTCAGCGTATAAGATTATTGCCTGTATTCCCTATTTTGGATATGCTCGTCAGGATAGAAAAGATAAACCACGGGTTTCTATTGGTGCCAAGTTAATGGCCGATTTACTTTCGGCAGCGGGTGTTGACCGTATTATTACTATGGACTTGCACGCTGATCAAATTCAGGGTTTCTTTAATGTTCCGGTTGATCATTTATTTGCCTCGGCGATGTTTATTCCTTTTATTCAGAAAATGGGATTGCGCGATATTGTAATTGCTTCGCCAGATGTTGGTGGTACAAAACGTGCAAATACTTATGCGCGGATGCTGGGAACCGATATGGTAATATGTCATAAGTCGCGGGCTAAAGCTAATGTTGTAGGAAGTATGACCTTGATAGGCGACGTGCGCGACAAGGACGTAATAATTGTAGATGACCTGATCGATACTGCCGGAACAATAACCAAGGCGGCCGGCTTGATGATTAAAGAAGGAGCAAATTCAGTTCGGGCATTTGCAGCTCATGGATTATTATCAGAGCCCGCATACGAGCGAATTGAAGAATCTGCATTACAAGAGGTTTATTTTACCAATTCAATACCCCCAAAAAAGGAATCAAAAAAGATTAAATATATTTCACTAGCCGAAGCATTTGGAGAGGCTATTCAGCGAGTGTATAAAAATGAGTCGATTAGTTCGCTTTTCTTTAAATAATTTAATACATTTGCACCGCTTTTTCCAACGGCATCAAGGTTATGTATGCTGTTTGCCCTTTTAACAAAAGGGAGGGCTGAGTACCATAATAATAAAATATTTTAAAATGAAATCAATTGAAGTTAAAGGCCATCTAAGAGAAGGTCTTGGAAAAAAAGAATCAAAGAAATTAAGAAGTGAAGATAAAGTACCATGCGTTTTGTATGGAAACGAGGAGCCAATCCATTTTTATGCTGATGCAGCTGCTTTTCGTCCATTAGTTTATACACCAAACGTATATCTACTTGATTTGGATATTGATGGCACGGTTTATAAAGCAATCATGCAAGATGTTCAATTTCATCCAGTTGATGATCAGATTCTTCATGTTGACTTTTTGAAAACAACCGATGAAAAACCAGTTAAAATTGAAATTCCAATTAAAGTTTCTGGTTATGCAAAAGGTATGAAAACCGGGGGTAAGTTGAAAGTGAACCTACGCCGCTTGAAAGTTAAAGCTTTAGCTAAAGATCTTCCTGACACGATTAAGATCGACATTACGAATCTTGAATTGGGAGATAGCTTTAAAGTTGGTACTCTGGAAATGGAGAATATCCAATTCTTAAACAACAAATCAGTACCTGTTGTTTCTATTGTCATTACACGTGCTGCCCGTGCTGCACTTGGTTTAGCACCTCTACCGGAGGATGAGCCTGAAGAGGTAGAAACTGAAGGAGCAGAAGCAGCATCTGAAGAATAGGGAATTTCCCTTTGCATACGTTACTGTCAGATAGAATGAATACCAACGTATGAAATATTTAATAGTAGGACTAGGAAATCCGGGGAGTGAATATGAAAATACCCGGCACAACATAGGATTTAAAATATTGGACGCTCTAGCTGATGCGTCCAATATTGTTTTTAGCGATAAGCGTTATGGCTTTGTTGCTGAATACAAATTCAAGGGGCGAACGTTTGTGCTGCTCAAACCAACCACTTTTATGAATTTAAGTGGAAAGGCTGTGAATTATTGGTTGCAAAAAGAAAAGATAAGTTTCGACAACCTTTTGATTCTGACCGATGATTTGGCGCTGCCTTTTGGTACGCTTCGCTTACGTGCCAAAGGTGGAGATGCCGGGCACAATGGTCTTAAAGATATCCAACAGGTAACGGGGCGAAGCGATTATGCCCGACTTCGATTTGGTATTGGTAGTGATTTTCGTCCTGGGCAGCAGGTCGATTATGTGCTTGAAGAATGGAGCAAAGACGAAGCTGCTGAACTGCCTCTGAAAATAGATACCTGTATTGAAATTATCAAAAGCTACGGCACAATTGGTGTTGCCCGGACAATGAATCAATTCAATAAACGAAAATGATATGGGTGATCAGGTTCGTGTTGATAAATGGCTGTGGGCTGTGCGGGTATTTAAAACCCGAAGTGCAGCTACAGAAGCCGTTAAGAAAGGTCGGATTTCAATTGACGATTTGGCTGTAAAACCTTCGCGAAACATAAAAATAGGGGACGTTATTAAAGTTCGTAAATCTCCGGTAACCTATAGTTATAAGGTATTAAAACTTGCCGGAAAGCGCATGGGGGCAAAGCTTGTTGATGACTTTGTGGAGGATGTGACACCAAAAGAAGAGCTGGAAATACTGGAAGTGCAAAAGAATATGGGTTGGTTTAACCGTCAACGTGGAACAGGCCGCCCAACAAAAAAAGAAAGAAGAGATTTAGATGACTTCTTTCAAGGAGACGAGTAATCATGTTAATTGCCAAAGAAAAAAGGAAGACAAATATTGCTGAGTATATTCTATACCTGTGGCAGGTTGAGGATTTGCTGCGTGCTTTGAAGTTTGATCTTGATCAAATTGGCAAAAGTTTGGTTTCCCGGTTTGATGTTGATGACGATACACGTCTCGAGATTTTCGATTGGTACCGTAATTTGGCTACCATGATGGAGAAGGAACGAGTTACAAAGACCGGACATTTGCAGTTTATCCTGAACTTGATTGATGATCTGAATGAATTTCACATCCAGCTACTGCAAACAGGTAAAGACCGTCAGTACCCTGCGCTATTTCAACTAGCGAAACCCGTGTTGAACGAATTTAAATCAAAGAGTCTGGAAAAGGGGGATAACGATATTCGATTGGCATTTCAAGCTTTATACAGCATTATTCTATTGCGCCTGCAAAACAAGGAGATTTCTGCTACTACACAGTCAGCTGTCGATCATATTAGTAAACTGATGGGCCATTTGTCTGCCCGTTATCTTCAGCACGAGCGAGGCAGATTCGAGTTTTAGAGAAAGCGATCTTTGTCGTCGGCTGATGGAATCATGCAGCTGTTTCGTTTTCCAAACCAATGAAAACGATTTTTAGCAATCCACTGGTAGATTTGATCGCGCCACTTTCGTGGAAGAATTTTAAATACCAGTGCGAGTTTAAAAAGACCTCCCAGCTCGTTTGCAATAACTAAGGCTGCGTCCGATTGGATATTGTATCGCTTATTCTGAATTAAAATAATTGAATCAATGTTTGAAGGGATGTTGAATTGAGCGATTAATTCTCGGCCTGTGTCACTGCTTAAAGGACAAAATAAAAACTTCTTTTCGTTGTCATATTTTAGGATTGTTTGCACCGACCGATTGCATAAATGGCAATATCCGTCAAACAAGACAATGCTTTTATCCTTGGGAATCTGAATCATTTGTTGTTTTTAAAATCGAGTAATAAACCTTCAGCAAGCCAGTTTGCTAATGCTTGCCGATTATTGTTGCGTATAAATCGTTGCTGATCGCGATAGTGATTGATATTTCCCAATTCAATAAAAACGGCGGGAGGGTAACTGTACTTCAATACGTATAAATTCCGATCTGAAATTGTTCCATGATATCCCCGATTGGGTTGGTGAGTGTCGTATTTCTTTTTAAAAGTTTGCTGTAGATTGCTGGCTAATTTTTTCCCTGTTTTACTGCGTTTGTCATGATAGAAAAAGACATCGATATTTTCTCCTCTGCTTCTCGAATCTACATGAGTAATGATTAGTCTTTGGAAGCTTCCTTTGTGCTTAATGTAAAGCTTGTTTACAGCGTCTTTTCGTTGTCTAAGTCGTCTCACCTGATTTCGGGGGATTGTATGGTTTGCGTAGCACTTTTCATCTTTGTCAGGAGTTAAGTAGCTATCATCCCTGATACCATCATTTTCATCCCTGATAATCATATAAACCAAAGCGCCATGTTCGATCAACCTACGGGCAAGCCTTAAGGTAACATCGTACGCATACTCATCTTCGCAAAGCGTATGATTGCCGTAGCGACCAACAGCTCCGGGGTCTGGGCCGCCATGACCGCTTACTAAATAGTAAACAGCACCATTTAGGGCATTGTCAATTGGAATGACTTTTTCATATGCTTTTCCGAAAATCAAGTAGGTAGCTCCGCTTACAGGTATGCTATTTGTCATTTCTTCTTCAATAGGTAACGAATAGCTTTGACCCGCAAATAAGGTATTGTTTCTGCCCAGTTTGCTTTTATTTAGCTCAATAAATGGGTCAAAGTGATCTGAAGGAGATAGTCCATTCCGTTTTAGTATACTGTATATTCCGTCTCCTTTTTCGGCAACAACTGTTTTATATTCTTGCGCCTGGATGTTGGTTGTAAGGAAAAGTAACAACAAAAACACACGGAAATATTTATACGAAAAGCTGATTCTATTATCTGAAAATTTGTTTTTCATGTATTTTCACAATGTTTTAATAAGAACGAAATGTTAAGTTTAATGTTTATATGTAATATTGACAACGTAATTTTTAATAAAGCTATTTTATATTCCGTAAAAATAAAACGAATGCGAAGCACAGTTTTCATCATTGGATTGTTAATAATCATGGGTTCCTGTAAGACGTCTCTGAATATCAGTGATGTGGAGGCTCAAAACATTCCTGTTGGGTCAACCGAACTATCTGCCGATTCTTCAATTATTCTGATGGTTATGCCCTATAAACTCAATTTAGAGAGCGACATGTCGGAAGTAATTTCAATCTCGAACGAAGAATTGGTTGCAGAAAAGCCTGAAAGCAAGTTGACTAATTTGATGGCAGACCTCATCCTGCAATCGGGGCTTGCTTATTGTAAAATGAATTATAAAAATTTTAAACCGGACATGGCTTTTGTGAACTACGGTGGCTTGCGTTCGTCGTTGCCAAAAGGACAAATTACCGTGGGAGATATCTATGAGTTGATGCCTTTTGAAAATACCATGGTTTTATTAAAAGTTGACGGCGAAACCATGTACGAGTTTGTCAGTCAAATCGCAAGTCGTGGAGGTGATGGAGTGGCAGGCATTCAATTGGGAATAAATGATGATTCTATCGGAACGCTTTCCGTTGGAGGAAAGCCATTTGATAAATCGAAAGATTTCTGGATTGTAACCAATGACTACATTGCTGCAGGAGGTGATAATATGAGTATGTTGTTGGATCGAAAGCAATTTATAAGTACAGGCTTAAAAATTCGCGATTTGGTGATTGATAGTCTGAATGAACAATTTAAAAGAGGCAAGCGTATACAGGTTCAACTTGACGGGAGGATGTATTATGAATAGCAGAAGGAAGTTTTTAAGAGATTTGGCGGGGGTTTCAGCCGGTGTTGGTTTATCTGCCTTACCCTACGATTTATTGGCTCAACAGGATTTGGAAAGTTTGACGATTCTTCACACCAACGATATTCACTGCCATATTGATCCTTTTCCAGAGGGTAATTCGACTTATCAAGGTCGGGGAGGCTTAGCCCGAATGGCTGGGATGATTAATCGAATTAAAGAAACGAATGACAATGTTTTGTTACTCGATGCGGGTGATATGTTTCAGGGAACTCCTTATTTTAATTATTATAAAGGTGAGCTGATTTTGAAAGTTATGTCAGAAATGGGGTACGATGCTTCAACTATTGGAAACCATGAATTTGATAATGGACTGGAAGGCATTGAGAATTCTATTGACTTCGCAAATTTTCCATTTGTATGCAGTAACTACGATTTTTCAAATACACGCCTTTTTAATGTCTTTCCTGAGTTTACAGTATTCCGTAAGAATGGTATCAAGGTGGGCGTTTATGGTTTGGGTATCGAATTGGAAGGCTTAGTTAGTGAACGCAATTACCAGGAAACAATATACCGAGACCCGGTAAAGATAGCACTCGAAAAAGAAGTCTTTCTAAAGCATGAGAAAGCTTGCGATGTCGTCATTTGCTTGTCTCACCTTGGACTGGAGTATGCGGAATCGAAGATATCGGATAAACTGCTGGCAGCAGAAACTCATCATACCGATTTGATTATTGGAGGTCATACTCATACATTTCTGGATGCACCATTGGAACTGAAAAATGCAGATGGTAATCGGATTATTGTCAATCAGGCAGGCTGGGGAGGAATGGCTCTGGGGCGGATTGATTTTATTTTTGATCGAAATAAAGATACCAAAGAAGCGATTCTTACTCAGAATTCGCTGACCGATCTATGAAAAAAACACACTTCGTCTTATTGTCGATATTGAGTGGGGTCTTGCTAAGTCTTCCATGGCTTACAGGCGCTGCAGGGTGGGTTTTGTTATTTGCTTTTGTTCCCCTGTTGTTGGTCGAAGATTTTTTTTGTAGCAACAAAGAACAACATTCGCATATTGAGTTTTTGGGCTATTCTTTTTTAAGCTTTTTGACTTGGAATTTACTTTCTTGTTACTGGATCGGACGGGCGGTTCCTTTTGGAATGATTGTCATTGTTACACTCAACGCATTGTTGATGTCTACTGTTTGGTGGATGTTTCATAGGATGAAGCGAGAGTTCAATGTAAATCTTGCAAATATTTCACTGCTTGTTTTTTGGCTTGCCTTCGAATATTTACATTTCAATTGGGACATGGAATGGCCGTGGCTAACTTTAGGTAACGGATTTGCCAACCAAGTGAGACTGATACAATGGTATGAATTCACCGGAGTTTTAGGAGGTTCACTTTTAATTTTGGTAGCCAATCTTATTCTATTTAGCTTCCTGAAAAATGTTCTCAAAAAACAGGTTTTTAAGGCTGTAGTTTATGTATCTGTATTTTGTGTAGTTGTCTTTGCCCCGTTGATATGGTCGAGTCGTTATTATCAGAATTATGCAGAGACAGGTGGAAAATATGACGTGTTGGTTCTTCAGCCTAATGTTGACCCATACACCGAAAAGTTCGACGATAAGCAAAGGAAAAAACAGATCGCTACTTTGTTGGAACTAACTGACTCATTATTGAATAAGAATAAAACTCTTGTGATTGCTCCGGAAACTGCTCTGCCAACGTTAATTGAAAATGACAGTTTACCCACCCGGTCTTCGATATTTCAGTTTCGCGAACTGGCACAGCAAGGTCTGCAGGTCAGCTTTGTACTGGGTGCAAATACCCTGAAATACTATAATGGTGACGAAGAACCTTCCAAAACAGCTCGATGGGACGCTGATCGAAATCAATACTACGATATCTATAATTCAGCCTTGCTGGTCAATGAAAATCCTCTTGTGCAGATTTATCACAAAGGGAAGTTGGTTAGTGGGGTTGAGAAGATGCCTTTCAGTAAATATCTTTTGTTTGTAGAACGATATATTGTTGATTTGGGAGGGGCAACCGGTAGCCTTGGAAGGCAAAATGCACCAACAATTTTCACAACTAATTCAGGCTTGAAAATAGCTCCCGTCATTTGTTTTGAATCAGTTTTTGGGCAGTACATTAGCACAAACGTAAAGAATGGTGCCGAATTAATTGTGATGCTGACCAATGATGGTTGGTGGGAAGGAACAATTGGTTATCGTCAACATTTAGCTATTTCGTGCCTGCGAGCGATTGAGACAAGAAGAAGTATTGCACGTTCAGCAAATACCGGTATTTCAGCGTTGATAAACCAACGGGGAGATGTTTTGAAAAAAACGAACTACGGCGTAAAAACGGCTATAAAAGGTAATTTGAAAGTCAATGAGAAGCTAACTTTTTACGTAAAATATGGAGATTACCTTGGACGAATAAGTGCCTTCGTTGCTGTATTGTTATTGCTATATTTCTTTGTTCAGAAAAGAATAAAAGTAGGTAACTAAAAAGCAAAAAAAATCCGCATTAATTCGTTTGTGTAAAATCCCTAAAAATAAGGATTTGAGTGCCTGAACGATCAGACTTCCATCGGTAGTAAACTACTCACCCCGAGTAATCGGGGCTACAAGGCCTGTCTTTACGTCCATAAGCTTTCTCGGTTCGATATAAACTGTTGAATTTACCAAATTTGAACTAATGCGGACAATATCTTTGTGAAAGAACGTTTTCTTAGATCAAATATAGTTTTCGGAAGCTGACTTTCCAAGTAAAATGTGGGATTTTATAACATTTTAAGAATATCTCATTGATTTATAATACGATCGGATAAGGCAATGTTTTTCGAGATTAACTTTCTCATTTTTTCTGCGTACAAATGCCCTCGAAACCCTTGTTGTTATTGTTTTTGCTTGGCAATAAGCCACTTCGCTTTTAAGGGGTGAAAATGATTTGTTTTTTTGTCGAAATAATTTTGCGAAAGAAAAAAGTAGTTCTATATTTGCACGCACATTCACAAAGGGGTAAGACCAGAGTGAAACAGTTCTGAAGAGAATTAAGGAGAAAAAAATTTAGTCACGATATTTCAGGAGAGATGGGTGAGTGGCTGAAACCACCAGTTTGCTAAACTGGCGTACTTCGCAAGGGGTACCGGGGGTTCGAATCCCCCTCTCTCCGCATTAAAATATTATTCGGGATGTAGCGCAGTCCGGTTAGCGCACCTGCTTTGGGAGCAGGGGGTCCCAGGTTCGAATCCTGGTATCCCGACAAATTGGGAAATCAAAGAGCATCAAAAGCCTGTAAATTGTATGATTTACAGGCTTTTTTGATTTTAGCCATATCAATTCATATCAGAAAATATCACAATTCAGGTGAGTTAAACGGTGAGTCTTTTTTTATTTTACCTTTGAACTCACCAGAAGGGCTTAATCGTTTGTATTTCAGTTGTTAATAAAGGTCATTTTTGTAATTATAGACCATGATTTTTGACCGGTTTTGGTGAATTCCGGTGAGTCTTTTGGCCTTGTTTTTCAACTGAAGCAGTTAAAACAGATTAAACTGATAAAAATTGAATGATATGAAAACAACCCACACCTTTGGTATCCAGTTTATTATCCGGACTGGCAAAAAGGACAAAGACAAGGCGCTCGTTTATGCCAGAATTACCGTAGAGACGCGCAGGATCGAGATTTCCCTGAAGAAAACCATCGCAGTTGAAGAATGGAATAAAGCTCGTGGAATGGCCAAGGGCTTTAGTCCTGAAGCCAAAAAGTTTAACAGTTATCTGGAGCATGTCCGTTCGCAACTGACCGACGCTTACCGGGAGTTGCAGATCAACAAAGAGAAAATTACCCCGGAAAATATTAAAGTGCTTTTTCTGGGTGATTCTGATGAGCACACGCTGATCGAACTGGTGGATTATCACAATACCACGCAAGCCAGTGTCCTTTCCCCTGGGACGATGAAAAATTACCGGACCACAAAAAAGTATCTGGAACGGTTCCTGAAAAAGAAATTCAAGGCTTCGGATATTTATCTGGTGCAGGTTAACTACAAGTTTATCACTGATTTTGAATATTTCCTGAGAAATTACCAGCCTTTGGATCACCAAAAGCCTATCGGGAACAACGGGGTGATGAAACACCAGGAAAGATTTCGCAAAATGATTAATTTGGGATTCCGCCTGGGTTGGATCACCCAAAATCCGTTTGACTCCTACAAATTGAATTTTCGCAAAGTTGACCGAGGGTTTCTAACGGAGAGGGAGCTGGATGCCATTGAAAACAAAAAGCTCAAAGTCGAACGGTTACAAATTGTGAGGGATGTTTTTGTTTTCAGTTGCTACACCGGCCTTTCTTATATTGATGCCATTAACCTGAGCCCGGATGAAATCAATTTGGGAATAGATGGCCAATATTGGATCTTTTCAAAAAGGCAAAAGACAGATACGAAGCTGAGAATTCCGCTCCTACCCAAAGCACTGGAAATAGCTAACAAGTGTCAGAAACATCCCAAATCAATCAGCAGAGATAGAGTTTTCCCGTTAATCTCAAATCAGAAGTTGAACAGCTATTTAAAAGAAATTGCCGACTTATGCGCGATAAGAAAGAACCTGACTTTTCATTTGGCGCGGCACACTTTTGCGACCACAGTTACCTTGAGCAATGGTGTCCCAATTGAAACAGTTAGTCAGGTGCTGGGACACAAAAGCATCTCGACGACTCAGATCTATGCCAAAGTATTGGAGAAAAAGATTAGCGAAGATATGGGAAAGCTCAAGTTGAAGCTGAGATAACAAATTTTGCTATTACTCCGCTCAGGCATATTGGCCCTGTATTAATCCGGATCAATTACGTTCCGGCATCAATGACAAAGAAGGCAGAGTATCGGAACAAAAAATGAGATTCCTTGCCGGATGGATTGATTAGACTAAGTTTTGTTTTTTTGTTAGTTTTGTCACACCTGGAATTAATTGAAATGACTGAACCCGAAGCACAACTTGTAAAGAAAATTATGAATGGCGACGATGTTGCCTTCAAAGTTCTCTACAATAAGTATTTTCCGAGATTGTATTATTTTATTTACGAGTTCATTCGCATAGATGACATCGCGGAGAATATTGTGCAGGATACATTTGCAACGTTTTGGGAGAAACGGCAAACCTTAAAGGAGGATATGAATGTCAGTTCTTATTTATATTCTGTTGCAAGGAACAATTGTTTATACCGGCTTCGGGATCAACGCTACAGACGAAAACTATTCACCTCAGGCTTAGCCGCTCCGAATGAATTGAACCAAAATCTAAAAGCTTTAGATGCAATTGACACGTCAGTCCTGGTTTTTAACGAGATTGAGCAAATCATCGATAGAACGTTGGAAGATTTACCTCCTCAGTGCAAAAAGGTATTTATGCTGAGCCGGTTCGAAGGAATGAAAAACAGGGAAATCGCAGAAGAACTCAATATTACGACCAAAGCTGTTGAAGGGCATATAACCAGAAGCCTGAAAATATTTAAATCAACATTAAAAGATTACCTCCCATTGGTGACCTATATTTTTATTTCATAACATTCTGTTTTTAAGAACAATAAGCTGGTTTTTGCATTTTTATTCAAACCTTTTTTTAAATTTCATATAGGGTAAATTCAATTTCGTGCAAATAATAAGAGTATGGAACGAAATGTGAAAAATACTGAGGACATAATGAATCTTGCCGCAGGCTGTATTGAGCCAGGACGTGAAGAAGAATTGTTTTCAGAGATCGAAAAGGATCCGGAAAGTGAAAAGATATATAACAAGGCAAAAGCAGCATGGGCCTTTCTGGCATCATCCAAGGATATGCCGGAATACAAGATTGAAAATTCATACAAAAAGCTACAAGCAAGACTAAACCCGAAAAGTAAAACATTCCGTTTAAAAACAAACCTTTTTTTAAAATACGCCGCTGTTCTGCTACTGTTTTTGTGTACACTACCGTTAGCATTCTACCTGAAAAATCAATTTAGCAATGAGACCGACTTAAAATACACATCAGTAGTTGCCAAGTATAAACAGATCGCTGAAGTCATTTTACCGGACAGCTCAGTTGTATTATTAAACTCAGGAAGTACGTTAACATACAACAACAACTACTCTCGGGATAATCGTGATGTATCCTTAATAGGAGAAGCCTATTTTGACATCAAAAGGAATAAAAAAATCCCATTAACGGTTAGTATTAATGATTTTAAAGTGAAGGTTTTGGGAACTAAGTTTAATGTCAGCGCTTACCCGGATGACCAGGAGATAACCGTTGCCCTAGAAACAGGAGCAGTTGAATTGCAGCATGAAAAAAGCAAATCCTTCAGTTATAAACTGGAGCCTGGAGAAATAGCAGAATATAACACAGCGATAAAAGATGTCAGGGTGAAAAAAACATCCATAGGAGATTATACCGCATGGAAAAATGGGTTGTTAGTTTTCAAAGATACACCAATGGATGAAGTCATTAAGATATTGGAAAGAAAGTTTAACGCAGATTTCATCGTTGAAGATTCTGCCATTTATGACCCTGCGTTTAATGCAACATTCCAAGACGAGAATCTGGTTGAAGTTCTGGATTACATTAAATTCACATGCCATGTCAACTATACTCTTGGTAAAGATGATAGCAACAGAACAATAATAAGGCTCTACTAAAAATACTTGTAATTAACCTAAAACAAACGCTTATGAAATAACACGATGCTTAAAAAAAAGGAGATGCGACAAACACCTCCTTCTCTGTTCCTTATGTGCTTGAGCTCCTTAAACTTTGTGCACATAACAATTTGAATTACAAAACTCAAATCATTACAAATTTATGAAAAAAAATCATTATTCATGGATTTCCACGGCTAAGCTTCTGTGGAGATCGAAACTGTTAAAAACTATGAGACTAACGCTGTTTGCAATACTGGTAAGTGTAGTCCAAATTTTTGCTACAAACGCACACGCTCAGCAAACCCGTCTGAGCCTAAACCTGAAAAATACGCCCATAAGGAATGTGTTAGGACAGATTGAAAATCAGACCGATTTTTATTTTATCTATAACGCCAAAGCGGTTGATGTCGAAAAGGTGGTGAGTATAGAGGTTGAAAATGAGTCTATCCCTGAAATACTTGACAAAATTTTTGAAGGAGCAAATGTAGCCTGCAAGATCGATAAAAGGCAAATTGCGATCTCAACAAATTTACCTGAAAGTGCTGTTCAACAAAAAATCACCGTCTCTGGCCGTGTAACTGACTCCTCCGTCTCTCCTCTTCCTGGTGTCACTGTAATTATTAAAGGTACCACTCAGGGAATCATTACCGATGCTAACGGAAATTATTCAATCTCAAATGTTCCTGATGATGCCACACTACAGTTTTCGTTTGTGGGGATGGCTACTCAGGAAATTCAAATTGCAGGCAAGACTTCAATTGATGTGGTGATGGTCGAAGATGCGATCGGGATTGAAGAGGTCGTGGCTGTTGGTTATGGAACAGTCACAAAAAGAGACCTTACGGGTTCTGTTGCTCAGGTTAAATCTGAGCAATTAGTTCAGGCACCTGTAAAATCTTTTGATGATGCCTTAGCAGGAAGAATGGCAGGGGTACAAGTTAGTGCCACAGATGGTCAACCGGGAAGTTTACCCAATATTATTATTCGTGGAGGTAATTCAATTTCACAAGATAATTCGCCCTTATATATTGTCGATGGTTTCCCGGTAGAAGATAATGATAACAGTGCAATTAATACATCAGATATTGAGTCGGTTGATGTGTTAAAGGATGCATCAGCAACGGCAATATATGGAGCTAGAGGGGCAAATGGTGTCATTATTATTACAACCAAAGAAGGGCGCGAAGGTGCTTCTGAGATCAGGTTTGATACCTATTATGGTATACAAGATGATATAAACAGAGTGGAAGTTTTAGATCCTTATGAGTTTGTTCGCTTACAATTGGAAATAAATGAAGAAGAAGCTTCTAGTATTTATTTAAGTGAAACGACAACCTTAGACGATTATAAAGATGTAAAGGGAATAGACTGGTATGAGAAAATCATGAGAACAGCCCCTATACAGAATTATAATTTATCGATATCGGGAGGTAATGATAAAAGCAAGTATTCTGTTACTGCATCGTATCTTGATCAAAAGGGGATATTTGTAAATACTGGATTTAAACGCTACCAGACCAGAATTAACTTGGAAGAAACAATAAGCAAGAATTTAAAATTTGGAGTTAAAGCAAACTATGGGGATACCAAACAATATGGTACGGTGGCAACAACCAACGAATCAAATTATTTGGGAGCCAGTTTAATGAATAGTATTTGGGGGTACCGCCCAATAACTGGTATTGCAGATGGTGACATTGATATCGAAAGCTTATTGGTTGATCCGGAGATGGACACAGCTGATGAGTATAGAGTCAATCCGTTGATACAATTAGAGAATGAGGTCAGGGAGAAGCTTTCAAGTAACTTAATGGCTAATTTTTATGCGGAATATACCATCATAAAAGGATTAAAGCTAAGGGTCACAGGCGGCGCAAATATCATACGTTGGCGGAACAATCAATTTAATAATTCGAAGACTAGAACTGGTAGCACTTATTTTCCCTTTTCATTAGGTCCAAATGGAAGTCAGGCTGCTACGAATGTTAAAAGTTTCATGAATGAAAACACCCTTTCATATAAAACTAAAATAAATAAAGATCATACCATTAGTGCTCTTGTTGGATTTACTCAGCAAACCAGGAAAATAGATTCATTTGGGGCTACGGTAATACAAGTTTCGCAAGAATCACTGGGATTGAGTGGTTTGGATACGGGAACGCCATATGAAGTGATGTCATCAAGTTCGAACTGGGGATTACAATCTTTATTGGCCAGGGTGAATTATGGATATAAATCAAAATACCTTATAACAGCTACAATGAGAGCTGATGGATCGTCTAAATTTAATCCGGAAAATAGATGGGGATATTTCCCTTCAGGTGCTTTTGCTTATCGCCTAAGTGAAGAAGAATTTATCAAAAAAAATGATTTTATTTCGAATATTAAACTTCGGACTAGTTACGGGGCTACAGGTAGTAATCGGGTAAGCGATTTTGCTTATCTTGCATCAATAGGGACTAATTATTCAACTGGTTATTCTTTTGGTAATCAAACACCAACACGTGGTACTTACGCATCCGATTTGGGTAATGGTACACTAAAATGGGAAACAACAACACAGTTGGATTTGGGTATTGATATTGGCTTATGGAATGAACGCCTTTCCCTGACTTTTGATTACTATGATAAAGTAACCAAAGACATTCTTTTAAATGCAGATCTTCCAGTATCAACAGGGTTTGCCAGTGCTTATAAAAACATCGGAAAGGTTGGCAACAGCGGGATTGAACTAACAATCAATACCGTTAATGTTCATAATAGCTCATTTTCATGGAACTCCAGTTTTAATATTGCTTTTAACAGAAGTGAGTTGCTTAGTTTGAGTGAAAACCAAGAGGCTTTAACGTCAAGCATTAGCGCCATATCAGGAGCACTTTATAATATTCCACAATATATTGCAAAACTAGGCCAACCTATCGCACAGTTTTACGGTGTCGTATTTGACGGTTTATATCAGATCGACGACTTTGTTCTTCAATCAGATGGTAACTATGCATTAAAGCCTGAAATTACGGGTAATGGAGGTGTTCGTACTTCAATTAGGCCTGGGGATGCTAGGTACAGGGATATTAATAATGATGGATTAATCAATAGCAATGACTATACGGTTATTGGTAATCCCAATCCTGATTTTATAGGCGGACTAAATAACTCCTTTAAATACAGGGGATTTGACTTGAATATATTTTTTCAATTCTCGTATGGAAACGATGTTCTTAATGCGAATAAATTGCTATTTGAGAATGGGATGTATTTAAATATGTTCAAGAACCAATTTGCATCATTAGCCAATAGATGGACTGAAGAAAACCAGAATACTGATATACCAAGGTTAAATGGTTATGGAGCTTATTTCTACTCTTCAAGGCTAGTAGAAGATGCCTCCTTTTTACGGCTTAAAACAATTTCACTTGGGTATAATTTCCCGACAAATATTTTGAAATATTTGAGTTTAGTGAAGTCTTTAAGGCTATATGCTTCTGCCCAGAACTTACTAACCTGGACTAATTATTCAGGAAGCGATCCTGAAGTATCAACTAGGCATTCTGCATTGACCCCCGGATTTGATTACTCTCCGTATCCAAATTCAAAGACTATCATATTTGGACTAAATGTAAAATTTTAATTTGCAAAAAAATGAGAAAACTAAATAAATTACTGTTAATAGGTTTGGTGATTTTAATATCATCATGTGATGTGCTGGATACAACTCCTACAGATTTTATTTCGCCAAAAAATTATTTCCAGAACGAAGCCGAAATCGGAGAAGCACTGGCGGCAGTATATGATATTCTTGGTTTAGGAGGTATTTATGGAGGTGTTGCAGATCTGGGCATAAAATACAATTGTACCGATGAAATGTTTTTCAGGAATTCAGGTTCAACGAATGGAATTCAGGTTTACAATTATACTGCAAAAGATACCAGAGGAATATGGTTGTCGATGTTTAGAGGTGTTGAACGAGCTAATATATTACTGGAAAATCTAGATAAAGCTGAAATGGATAACTCTAAAAAGGAGGTTATTCGTGGTGAAGTAAAGTTTTTAAGGGCTTATTTTTATTTCATCATGGTTCAAAATTATGGCGACGTACCTTTAAGGGTGCATTCTACAGAATCTGTTGAGGATATTTATTATGCGCGCACACCGGCAGCTGAGGTTTACGATTTTATTTATAATGAGATGGTGGAAGCAGAAGCAATGGTCAATCCAATTACTGAATATAGCCATGCAGGGAAAGTCACTAAATCAGCTATTCAGGGATCATTGGCAAGGGTATGCTTATTTATGGCCGGATATCCGAATTATATAGATGGAAAATATGAAGATGCCTTATATTGGGCAGAAAAACTCATTAGTTCAGGGTTACACCAACTTAATACTGATTACTCACAAATATTCATAAATCTTGCACAGGACAAATATGATACTAAAGAAAGCATCTGGGAAGTTGAATTATATTCGGAGGGATCTACTGATCCTTACCGGGAATGGGGACAATGGGGTAATGTTATAGGGATATATCAGACTAATGTTAATTATGGATATGCATTAGCATATTATAAAGTCCATGAATATCACTACCAGAGATATAGTGAAAGAGATATGCGAAGAGACTGGAATATTGCTCCATATAACTATAAAGGTAATAATACAGATGTAAAGGTGTTTTGGGCGGCCAATAAAATATACGATCGTTATGTTGGTAAATATCGAAGGGAATATGAATTAATTGAAAACAGAGCAAAAGGACAAACCGGTATTAATTTTCCACTGCTTAGGTATTCAGATGTCTTGCTAATGGCAGCAGAGGCAGAAAATGAGTTGAATGGTCCTACTTCAAAAGCATTATCTTATTTGAATGAGGTTAGAAGACGTGCTTATGGAAGTGGAAAAAGTTTAAAATCTATTGATGTAACAAACGGAGGAAGTGGTTATACTTCAGCACCAACTGTTACCATCTCTGAAGGAAATGATCAGGCAGGTATCCTTCCAACAACAGCAACTGCAAAGGTGTCAGGGGGAGTAGTAACAAGTATTGAAATTGAAAATTACGGTACGCTTTACAATGCTGTGCCTACTGTTATTCTTTCAGGTGGTAGTGGAGCAGGAGCGACTGTAGTAGCCAATTTGACTACCATTGATGATGCCGATTATAAATCATCAGATTTATCAAGTAAAGATAGTTTTAGAGAAATTATACAAGATGAACGTGCCAGGGAATTGTGTTTTGAAGGTATGCGTCGTGTTGAATTAATCCGCTGGGGAATCTTTGTTCCTAAAATGAAAGACCTAGCAAATTTCATTTCTAATTCAGCGCCTAATAATTATAAATTTGCGTCCAGAGCTGCAGATAACATTTCTGAAAAGCATAATTTGCTTCCTATCCCTGAGGCAGAATTGACGCTCAACAAAAAACTTACACAAAATCCAGGTTGGTAATTTTAACAAGAAAAAAAATGAAGAACTATATATTTTTATTGGCTTTATTAATTATAATAGCCCTACCTAGCTGTACTGAAGATAAATTACGCAATGTTAGTTTTGATGTGGATATAATATCAACAAGTTATAATGTTGGCGACACGGTAAAATTCAATATTAGTGGAGATCCTGATTTAATCACTTTCTATTCGGGAGAACATGGGAAGTGTTATGAAAATATAGATAGAACAGAAGCCACAGGAACACCAATCCTTCAGTTTACTACTTTACGTGAAAATGGAACAGAATCAGGAAATATTTCATTAATGATATCTTCTGATTTTGAAGGAATTTCTGTTGAAGATACTTCAGTTACTGTGTCTAGAATAAAAAGTGCCAGATGGAAAGATATTTCCAATAAAGCAAGTTTGTCAACCGGGTCGAATATGAACTCAGGCGAAGTAGATCTTAGTCAGTATGCAGACGCAGACAAACCTGTTTTCATAGCATTTAAGTATGTTGGGAGCCAAGGGCAAACACAGAGTAAATGGACCATTAAAGACCTTACTGTTACCAATACATTGTCAGATGGTTCTGTCTATACCATAGCAGACCTTTCGAAAGGATTAATTTCCAATTATGGTATTTCAACCATGATTAGTCCAGGATGGGTTTCTTATAGTACAGAAGGTGATAATTGGTGGAACGTACAAAGCACTTCAATTATCATCAATGGAACCAATAACGATGTTGAGTCCTGGGTATTTAGTGGCCCGATCAATTTAAAACAAGTTGTACCCGATTTAGGAGTAGCAATTCAGGATTTAACAACACGCATAGATTCATATACTTATGTTTATGAAGCTACAGGCACTTATAAAGCAAGTTTTGTTGGTAGTAATAACAATGTATACGGGATTGAAGAGGTTGTAAAAACATTTGAGATAACAGTAGAATAAGACCATTTGATCAGGTCACTGATATTTTGAATGTAGGAATTATCAGAGGCCTGATATTTAGCAACTTAATACTAACAAACAAAATTGAAAATGTCAAAAACAATTTTTATACTCTTCCTATGTCTTTTTTTGCGAATTTTTGATGGATATTCTGAGCCCAATGATTCCATCCCGGAGGATGTTTGGATAGGCATGGACATGGGGGCAGGAGGATATTTAAATGGCTGTCAGGCCGGACCAACTGGTATTATGTTATTGATATCGGATTTAAGCGGTGCATATATTTCAAAAGACAGAGGGCAGAGCTGGAAAAACATCGGATATGAGCAAGGTATAGAAAATACGCATGCGAGTACTATGGGATTTGATCCGGTAGATAGTAATGTTATGTTTATTGGAGTAGGTGGAGGCATTTATAAAAGTAAAGATGAAGGCTCCACATTCTATGAAAGCTTGGATAGTATGTTTTGCACTGAAATATGTATTTCAAAAAACAACCATCAAATTGGATATGCAGGTGGAAACTCTAAATGGAATGTTGCAGATGGAAGCTTATATCAAACAACAAACAATGGTGACAATTGGACAAAGCTTTCCACTAATTTACCAACAGAGGATTTTATGATCCATAAAATTGTGATCAGCAATAATGATCCCAATAAGTTGTATCTATTATCCCATTCGGGCAGATTTGCTGAAGCAGACAAAGCACTATTTTTTAGTAAGGATGGTGGTTCAAATTGGATAGAAATTAATCCGGCTTTATTGCATGGTGAGATTAATGATTTTGCTGTTGATCCAGTTAACGAGGATATTATCTATGCCAGTCGAAATGGAAACAACACAGACGTTTTAAAAAGTATAGATGGTGGTGAGAATTGGAAGATTGTAATTAATAAAAATACTGGACTCCTTGTAGTTAAACCAGATATGCCCAATGTAGTTCGCTGCATTTCATCATGGCGATTAATTGAAAGTTCAGATTATGGAGAAAATTGGATTTTTCATCCGGCTTGGCCGTCTTCCGATTATTTACCAGGACGAAGATGGGTAAATACCTCCAGGAAATGTGAAGATTTGTCAGATTCCGATACTTACTTCTGGACCAATTCATGTTGGATTTTTGCTTCATTTAATGGAGGAAAGAACTATAAGCAACTGTGGACGACAGAAATGCCCGATAATACAGGATGGTGGATTACAAGAGGGGTCGAAAACACGGTACCATGGGACATTGAAATAAGTCAGGCCAACTCAGACATTATTTATATCGGATTCTATGATATGGGGATGTGGAGAAGTTTAGATCATGGTAAAAGCTGGCAATCCTGTAATAATACTGATCTTACAGGAACTTGGGTATGGTCGGTAGATGATAATTCGAAGCAAGGTGTTGGTGGCAATACACGTACCATTTGCGCTGATCCAGATAGAGAAAACGTTGTTTGGGCAACAATCCAAGGTAACCAAAAACAAAAAGCATATCTCTGTAAAAGTACAGACTATGGAAAATTCGACAGCTGGATTACTTCAGAAGGATTGCCTGATGCAACCGATATTATGGGACTTTCAATTGATTATAATAGTTCTCCATCTAATAGAACGTTGCTGGTAACAGTGGAGGGTAATATTTATAAAAGTGATAATGATGGGGCAGATTGGAGACTACTTGTAAAAGATTTGAATTGTAAATATACATTAATAGATAATCATAACAGCGATTATATGTATGCCGGAGGTGATGATGGATTATACAGGTCGGTAGATAAGGGCGAAAACTGGGAAAAGATAGGATTACCGGAAATGACTTTCATTCATGATATCAAATTTGATCCAGTAAGTTCCGGAACCATTTATGCAGTTTGTTTTGGAGAAGGTAAAGGTTTGTATAAAAGTAATAATTACGGAGTAAATTGGTCGAAAGTATTAACAGATGATTTCTTAAGGGGAGTTGCTATTGATCCACTCAACACGATGAATATCTATGCGGGATCGTCAAGTGCAAAAGCTGCCGGAGGGTATAAGGATGGATCGAATGGATTTTTGTGTTCACGCGATCAAGGGGCGACATGGAATAAAGCTAATGAAGGATTATCATGGCCTTTTGTCTCACGTATTGAAATCGACCCTGAAAATCCGGCTTATGTATTTATTGGAGCAAATGGTATGGGATTTAAAAAACGATACTTCAATAGCTTAAACAATGCATCAACAAGTATTAAATCTAAAATTAACTTATATTCAGAATATAAAACTATAGTTTACCCGAATCCAGCAGGGGATCAGTTAACGATAATATTAGATCCGGTATTCAAAAAAGAACAAATATTCATGACCTGTATGGATGTAAATTGTTCTTTATTAATTAGAAAGGTGTTGAGGTATGAGGATAAAATAGTATTAAGCATGGCAGGATTCAATAGTGGTATTTACTTTTTAAGTATTCAGACAAATGATCATAATGAACTTGTGAGATTTGTAAAAAAATAATTAAATAATATTGAGAATACATGAAAAACACTAGACGAAATTTTATAAAAAAAGCAATGGTCAGTGGTGGTTTAATACCATTTGCAGGTGATTGTTTAAAATTGTTTAACGACAGTGAAAAAAAGATATCACTAAACAAAAATGCGACAATACTTTTTCAAGGAGACTCTATAACCGACTCTTTTCGTTTGAAAGAGGAGCATCCTGTCAACTACCAAAGATCAATGGGAGTTGGTTATGTGCATAATGTTGCTGCATATCTTTTAGGTAAATATCCTGAAAAAGAGTTTAAGGTTTACAATAGAGGTATTGGTGGAAATAAAGTTTCTCAGTTGCTTCAAAGATGGGAGAAAGACACAATTGCTTTAAAACCGGATGTACTAACAATTATTATTGGAATTAACGACTATTTTCATTTTAAGAAAAATAATATATCGGTTGATAATTATTATAATGATTATCACGAATTGATAAAATCTACTATGGAAGCATATCCCAATTTAACACTCATCATTGGAGAACCTTTTACAATTGATCATCCTAATGTAGACAGGAATAAATTATTTGAATTTCAGGAAGTTGCAAAACGAATTGCAAGCGAGTTCAATGCCAAATTTATTCCGCTGCAATCCATTTTCGACAAGGCATTAAAAGTTGCTCCAAAATCATATTGGAGCCGTGAAGGAGATGGGATTCATCCGTCTTTGGCAGGAGCTTATCTTATTTCAGAACAATGGTTAAATCAGTTTAAAATATAATACAATGAAGAAAATAAATTTTACAATATTCTTATTACTAATCATTACTCTAAGTTCTTTTGCAAAAGACAAAAAATATAAACTCCCTGGAATAGGGGTTTACCACATGCATCCCGATACTGAAATTTACCTGGGGTCACCATCTATTATAGTTCTAGAAGACGGCACATATGTTGCAACTATGGATAAGTTTGGAGCAAAAGTTAGAGAATCAGAGAAACCGACCCAAACATTAGTATTTCGTTCAAAAAACAAAGGGAAAAGCTGGAAACATATTTCAACACTTGAAAACTCATTTTGGGGAAATTTATTCTTATTCAAAAATGAACTTTATTTAATGGGAACTTCTGGTGGATATGGAGATTTACTTATTCGTAAAAGTCTGGATGGGGGAAAAACTTGGACAGAACCCAAAGATAAGAATACGGGATTACTGCGCCAAGATGAACAGTACCATACTGCACCCGTTCCGGTAGTCATACACAATGGGAGAATCTATCGTGCTATTGAAGACCGGAACCCTCCTGAAGAATGGGGCGTTAATTTTAGGGCGATGGTTATTTCTGCACCAGTTGATTCTGATTTATTAAAGGCTTCCAGTTGGGAGACAAGTAATAGGATCAGGTATAATCCAGACTGGAAAGGTAAAGCCTGGCTAGAGGGGAATGTCGTTGTAAACCCAGAAGGTCAGGTTGTTAACATTATGCGAAATGAAATTTCGGATAAAGGGCCGGGTAGAGCTTGCTTGTTAAAAGTGTCGGACGATGGTAAAAAGATATCTTTTGATCCTGAAACAGGATTTATTAATATGCCGGGAGGTAGTACGAAATTTACAATACGTTTTGATGGAAAGACAAATAAATACTGGTCAGTAGCTAATTATATTCCTGAAGAATGGGTAGGAATAAGACCTAATCCCGGTGGAATGAGAAATACATTAGCGTTAATCTCTTCAAAAGACTTATATAATTGGGAAGTTGAACGAGTTTTAATAAAACACAAAGATTTTAAAAATGTTGGTTTTCAATATCCCGACTGGCAATTTGATGGAAAGGATATTGTTACATTAATCAGAACAGCTTATCCTGAACCTGATGGAACTCCTGCTCATAATTTTCATGATTCAAATTACATGATGTTTTATCGGGTTAAGAATTTTAGAAAGAATAAGAAAACAAAATGAGTATATGAAAAAATATAGAGCTTTGGTAATTTTATTACTGATTTTTCTTTCTGCTTGTTCTCAAAAACAGAATTCTCAAAAATCAGTTGTCGAAAGAAAACCGAATATACTTTTTATCCTAATTGACGATTTAGGTTGGCAGGATCTGGAATGCTATGGCAGTACTTTTTATGAAACACCAAACATAGATAAGATACGATCAGAGGGAATGATGTTTACTAATGCCTATTCTGCATGTCCGGTTTGTTCTCCAACCAGGGCAAGTATTCTTACCGGGAAAAATCCTGCACATATACAGTTTACAGGCCACATTACCCGTATAGGTAGACATCGTTATCCCGAACACGGACGAATTATTCCACCAAATGATAAGATGCATGTAGAGCTGAGTGAGATTATGATTCCTGAAGCGTTGAACTGTATGGGATATGCCACAGTAAGTATAGGTAAATGGCATGTCGGTGATAAAGAGATGTATTTTCCTACTCACCAAGGTTTTGATCAGAATATAGCAGGTTATGAAGATGGAAGTCCTCCAACTTATTGGGGACCTTACGAATCAGACAGAGACTGGAATTCTATCATCAAAAATTTACCGGACAGGACAGAGGATGAATACTTAACTGACAGACTTACGGATGAGGCAATTAAGTTTATTAAGGATCATAAGGAACGACCATTTTTTATGTATTTGTCACATTATGCTGTTCATACCCCATTGGAAGCACCCGATTCACTCGTTCAGAAATATGAAGAAAAACTGAAAGAGAATCCTGTACAGAAAAGCGCGACTTATGCTGCCATGATTGAAAAGGTGGATGATAATGTTGGAAGATTGCTGGATGAGGTAGACTTACTGGGATTGACAGATAATACGATAGTTATCTTTTACAGTGACAATGGAGGAACGACCGAAGCAACAATTAACACTCCGTTGAGAGAAGGGAAAGGCTTTTTATATGAAGGTGGAATTCGTGTCCCACTAATTGTAAAATGGCCAGGACATATTAGATCAAACACGAAGTGTGATGTTCCCATTATAAGTGATGATCTATATCCAACCATTATGGAAATGATTGGAGAAGGAACAAAACCAGCAAAAGATATAGATGGAATAAGTCTACTACCCTTATTAAAAGAGCAAACTACAAGTTTAAATAGAGACGTACTATGTTGGTATTATCCACATTATAGTCCGCAGGCTCAAATGCCAGGATATGCAATAAGGAAAGGTAATTATAAACTCATTGAGCATTATGATCCAATTAAACTGGAACTATTTGATTTAAGTAATGATTTGAGAGAAACCCATAATCTTGTTGAAGAAATGCCCCAGAAGGTTGAAGAGTTAAAAGCATCATTTCAAACATGGTTAACAAAAATGCATCCGGTTATGCATACTAATAATCCAAGTTATTCTGAAAAGTAAGATGAATAGTAAAATTAATTTTCGCATTTTTTTGATAATCCCCGGCTTAATTATTTATTCTTTAATTACTAAAGCTGAAATTCAATTACCTTCCATATTTTGCAATAATATGGTTTTGCAGCAACGGTCTGATGTTGCAATCTGGGGTAAAGCCGAACCGGATAAAGAGGTTGAGCTAGTTACCTCCTGGAATCAACAACAATATACGACAAAATCAGATCAAGCAGGAGAATGGAAGCTCGATATCGCAACACCTCAAGCTGGAGGACCCTATTCAATTATTATTTCTGATGGGGAAAAACTGGAGCTTTCCAATGTTTTAATCGGAGAAGTATGGATCTGCTCTGGTCAATCTAATATGGAAATGCCAATGAAAGGATTTCGCAACCAGCCCATCTCAGGAGGACAGGAAGCTATCGTTAGATCAGAAAATGAATTTATTCGCTTATTTACAGCAAAACGAATGGGTAGTTTAACTCCGTTGAATGATCTTGAAGGAAGTTGGGAAGAATGTGTTCCCGGTCATGTAGCCAATTTTAGTGCAACTGCTTATTATTTCGGGAAACTACTCCAGGAAACCTTACAGGTGCCGATTGGATTAATTAGTACGAACTGGGGCGGATCGATAATTGAAGCATGGATGAGTCAGGAAGATTTGCAAGAATATGATTTTGTTACTATCCCAACCGGAGTAACAGAAATCAAAAATCCTAAGAGAACTCCCGTGGTGTTGTATAATGCAATGATTCACCCGATAGTTGGTTATGGCATCCAAGGAGTAATTTGGTACCAGGGAGAAGCTAACCGGGATCACCCCAAAGAATATGAACAATTATTTCCCGGGCTTATTAACAACTGGAGGAGCCTTTGGGGAGCTGGAGACTTCCCGTTTTACTATGCTCAAATAGCGCCATTTGATTACTCCTACAGTCATACTAAAAATTCGGCTTTCCTACGCGAAGCACAACTGAAAACGTCTGAAAAGCTATTGAATACCGGGATGGCTTGTTTGATGGATGCTGGCGAAGAACATTGTATTCATCCTTCGAATAAAAAGGCTGCGGGAGAACGGTTGGCTTTTCAGGCGCTAGCTAACACCTATGGAACAGAAGGTATTGCTTATTCTGGTCCCACGCTAAATGAAATGACGATTGATGGAAACAAGGTTACCCTGACCTTTAAGCATGCAGAAAACGGATTAACAACTTTTGGAAAAGAGCTTATTCATTTTAAGGTTGCAGGTGCGGACAAAGTATTTTACCAGGCAAAAGCAACGATAGAAAGGAATGGTACAATTGTATTGTTATCCGATCAAGTCAAAGAGCCGGTAGCGGTAAGATATGCTTTCGAAGATTTTGTAGAAGGTGAACTGTATAACACTGAAGGATTGCCTGCTTCATCGTTTAGGACGGATGATTGGGAAGAATAAAACCATAAATTTAATAAGATGCATTATTTCAAATTGATACTCCTTTTAGTAGTTCTGATTTCCTGTCAGAACAATCACATACAATCATCAAAAATGGATGATAATCATCAAAATTGGTTTAATAACGGAACTTGGAAACAAGGCTGGAGTGTTACTGCAGATGAATCAATAGATTCAGTAGAATTTGAAAAACAATATGCCAAAAATCATGAGCGCTGGGAAAAGGCATTTCAGTTTTTGGCGACAACCAATCTTAAGACTATTGAACCAGGTAAATATGAACTGGATGGTGAATCTTTGTTTGCCAAAGTTGATCAATATAATACAAGGGATGAAAAAGATACTCGTTATGAGGCTCATCAAAAATATGCAGATATTCAGTATCTGATCTCAGGTAAGGAATACATTGGCGTTGTTGCACTTTCAAAAATGCAGAAAATCACTGCTCCTTATAGCAATGAAAAGGATATTGTTTTTTATAACAGTACAGAGCAAAATTACCATCTGGCAGACAGCAGCAGGTTTTTTATTTTTTTCCCAAATGATGCACATCGCCCTTGCAGAAAAGTTGACGAAAATGAAGCAGTTAAAAAGGTTGTCGTTAAAATAGCATTGGACTGAGTGAAATTCACTAACTAACAGGGAATAAATCAACTAAATCAAAATAATAACAATGAGACACTACACTATTCAATTTATTTATCTTTTAGCTTTTTTGCTTGTATCTTTAAAGTTGTCGGCCAAAGTTTACCAGGTGAGTTCACCGGATGGTCAAATTGTCACCACGATTAATACTGATGATGGAATCAGCTGGTCATCCACGGTAAATGGCACGGCTGTTTTCAATCAGAACAAAATAAGCCTGACGGTTAACGGAGACGTTCTGGGAGCAACGGCAAAAGTTAAAAAAGCCAAAGAAACGGCTGTCTCCAGCAAGGTTGAAGCGCTTGTCCCGGTTAAGTCCAGGACAATCGACAATACTTACAATCAGCTTACGCTTACATTTAAGAATGATTTTGCTGTAAGCTTCAGGGTGTTTAATAACGGAGTTGCCTATCGCTTTGAGACTTCTAAGAAAGGAGAAGCTATTGTCAATGATGAGCAGGTGATGTTGAACTTTGCGGGCAATTACCCGATTATCTTCCCTGAGGAAGAAACATTGTTGTCGCATTATGAGCGCCTTTATAAAAATGAAACCCTGTCATCACTGGATGAAGGAAAATTTTGCTCACTTCCAACATTAATTGAAGGGGATAACAATATCAAAATCGGGATTACCGAAGCTGATTTGTTTGACTACCCGGGTTTATTCCTGGAGGCCACAGCCAGTCCAAGGTTAAACAGTAAATTTCCAAAGGTAATCCTGGAATTAAAGCCCAAAGGAGATCGCAATATTACCGTTGTTAAAGAAGCGGATTACATTGCTAAAACCGAAGGGAACCGTACTTTCCCCTGGCGTGTGTTTATGATCAGCCAGGAAGATAAAGATTTAGTGGAAAACCAGATGGTTTACCTGCTTTCCCGTGAATGTAAGATCGAAGATCCTTCCTGGATCAAGCCCGGTCTGGTTGGCTGGGACTGGTGGAACGACAACAACCTCTACGACGTTGATTTCAAGTCAGGTATTGATAACCAAACGTACAAATACTACATTGATTTTGCATCAGAATATGGCATACCTTATATCATTTTAGATGAGGGCTGGTCGAAAACCACCACTAACGTATTGGAATCGCGACCGGAAATTGATATTCCGGAGCTTGTTGCCTACGGCAAAGAACGGAATGTGGATTTAATTTTATGGTCTTTGTGGGGACCGGTTGACAAGGATATGGATAACATCCTGGATCGCTTTGCCGAGTGGGGAGTGAAGGGAATGAAGGTAGACTTTATGTCCCAAGCTGGTCAATACATGGTTAATTTTTATGACCGTATCGCCAAAGCCTGTGCTGACCGTAAACTGCTGGTTGATTTTCACGGGGCCTATAAACCATCGGGATTACGCCGGGCTTATCCTAATGTGATTAATTATGAAGGAGTTAAGGGAATGGAAAACTGCAAATGGAGTAATGTGATCACCCCGGAGCATGATGTAACCCTGCCTTTTACCCGGATGTTAGCCGGTCCGATGGATTTTACTCCCGGAGCGATGCGTAATGCGCATCCGAAAGATTATACCAAGAGCCACAGCAACCCGATGAGTCTGGGAACACGTTGTCATCAACTGGCGATGTATGTGGTTTATGATGCCCCTTTGCAAATGTTGTCAGACAGTCCGAGTAATTATTACAAGGAAGCGGAATGCACCCTGTTCCTGAGCCAAATGAAAACAGTTTGGGATGACACCAAAGTCCTGGATGCCAAGGTTGGAGATTACATTGTAACAGCAAGAAAGAGCGGATCGGACTGGTATATTGGAGCGATGACGGATGATGACGCAAGGACCCTATCGATTGATCTTTCTTTTCTTGAATCAGATGATTATGAGATAGAAATTATGCAGGATGGTATCAATGCAGATAAGGCAGCACAGGATTACCAGCATATTACTAAAAAGGTTGACAAAAATTCAAAAATCGAAATTCCGATGGCTTCAGGTGGTGGCTGGGCAGCTGTTTGTCGGAAGTTATAATTGATGAGCACAGTAGAAAATGAAAGTAATCATTACGCTTTTATCTTTAGTATTATTGAACTCTGTTTGCAGTTGTTCAAGTCAGGAGGAGTATTCATCGTTTCATCCCGAGAAGCTTTGGAAAGATAATAATGGAGTCCATATCAATGCCCATGGTGGAGGCATTCTATTTCATGAAGGTACCTACTTTTGGTATGGTGAGCATAAAGTGGAAGGTAAGGCCGGGAATATTGCCCAGATTGGTATTCATGTTTATTCTTCTACGGATTTATACAACTGGAACGATGAAGGTATTGCCTTAAGTGTGGTTGAAGATAATCCGGAACATGATATCACCAAGGGCAGTATTATGGAACGTCCGAAAGTCATCTACAACGAGCAAACCGGGGAGTTTGTGATGTGGTTTCACCTGGAACTAAAAGGACAGGGCTATGGCGCTGCCAGAGCTGGTGTTGCCGTTTCCAAGACCCCCACAGGACCCTTTGTATTTGTAGAAAGCTTTCGACCCAATGCAGGCTACTGGCCTTTAAATGTTCAGGCTTTTCATAAAGAGCCTGTTGCTGATGAAGTTAGAAGTGCCTACGGTGGTTATTTTGGAGGTTTACCCGCTCACCCGGACAGCTTAAACTTGTTGGGACGTGATTTTGAAAAAGGTCAAATGTCCAGGGATATGAACTTGTTTGTGGATGATGATGGTACAGCTTACCAGATTTATTCTTCTGAAGAAAACAGCACCCTGCACATATCCCAGTTGACTGATGATTACCGGTCTTATTCGGGTAAATACGTTCGGTTATTCTCGGAAAGATATATGGAAGCACCAGCACTATTTAAGACAAGCAATGGAAGATATTACCTGGTTGCTTCTGATTGTACAGGCTGGGCTCCCAATGCGGCCCGTTCGGTTGTGGCTAATAGTATCTGGGGACCGTGGAAGGAGTTGGGCAATCCATGTGTTGGAGGGGACGCTGAGTTAACTTTTCACTCTCAAAGCACCTATGTTTTACCGATCGGGGGAAAAGAAGATGCCTTTATTTTTATGGGTGACAGATGGAATCCGGATAATGCGATTGATGGCAGATATGTTTGGTTGCCGGTTCAGTTTGAAAATGAGAAACTAAAACTGGAATGGATGGATCAATGGGATCTGTCATTTTTTGATGAGCAATAGAACAAATGAAACAATTACAATATTAGACTAATGATACGAAACCGATTAATTTTATTTTTATTAATTCTCTCGGCATTAAGCTGTAGTCAGAATAACAATAATGAGCCACGAAACACGGTATTGCTGGATGCTGGTTGGTTGTTTCACCAGGGAGAAGTTTCAGACGGTGAAAAGCAGCAGCAAAGTATGGATGGTTGGGAACAGGTGACAGTCCCCCACGATTGGGCCATCTCGGGTGAGTTTGATGAGATGATTGATGCGCAGAAAACCATTGTCATTGAAGATGAAGAAAGAGTACCGAAGCTTAGAACCGGCAGAACAGGAGGTTTACCTCATATTGGCATTGGTTGGTATCAACGAAAATTAGATATTCCACAAATATGGAAGGATAAACGCATTTATCTGGAGTTTGACGGAGCGATGAGCCATGCTAAACTCTACATGAATGAACAGTATGTTGGAGAGTGGCCCTACGGTTATGCATCATTTGGATTTGATATTACCGATTTTATTCAACCAGGAGGTGAAAATCTGTTGGCTGTACGTTTGGAGAACAAACCATTTTCTTCTCGCTGGTATCCGGGGGCAGGAATTTACCGCAATGTGCGGATGGTGGCCACAAACCCTGTTCATGTCAAACGTTGGGGAACCTATATTACCACACCTGATATTGGACAGGAGAAGGAACTGTCAACCTGCAAACGACTGTTTTAAACCAATCAGGGCAATCAGGAGAACTGACTCTGCTTACTGAAATCATTAGTCCCGAGGGCTCGGTTGTCAGTAAAAATAAGAAGCAGTTTTTCATTGAAGAAGAACAAGTAATAGATCAACAGTTAAATGTTAGTTCACCTGAATTATGGGATATTGATAATCCTGTTCTTTATCGGGCTGTAACTCATATTATGGATGGTACAAAAGAAGTGGATCAATACGAAACCAGTTTTGGCTTCAGGTATTTTGAATTTACGAGCAACAATGGATTTTTCTTGAATGGTAAAAACCTGAAAATGAATGGAGTTTGTATGCATCATGATCTGGGGCCATTAGGTGCAGCAGTGAACGAAAGCGCTTTGCGCCGTCAATTGGAAATGTTACAGGAAATGGGATGTAATGCAATCCGTACCAGTCATAATCCGCCTACTCCCGAATTACTAAAACTTAGTGATGAGATGGGATTATTAATAATTGATGAAGCTTTCGATGAATGGAAACATGCAAAAGTAGAGAATGGTTATCATACCCTATGGGATGAATGGGCTGAAAAGGATTTGGTAGCCTTTATTCACAGGGATCGAAATCATCCTGCCGTAGTTATGTGGAGTATTGGAAATGAAATAAGAGAGCAAGGCATTGAAGGAGGAGAGAAGTATTGTCAGTTTTTGGTGGATATTTGTAAGAGGGAAGATCCAAGTCGTCCGACCACAGCTGGTTTTAACAACTGGGAGGGAGCCATTAAAAATGGTTTTGCCGATATCGTTGATGTTCCCGGATGGAATTACAAACCTCAGCATTACAAGTTTATCCACGAGAAGTTCCCTGAATGGAAGATGTATGGAAGTGAAACGGCATCAACAGTAAGTTCACGGGGAGAATACTTTTTCCCTGCAGAAGTGAAAGTTCATTTCACTCGTGAACCCTATCACTGCTCATCTTATGATATGGAATACCCGCGTTGGGCTACTTCGCCAGATACCGAATTTGCTGCTCAGGATTCCTTTGATTATATGGCCGGCGAATTTGTCTGGACTGGTTTTGACTACCTGGGAGAGCCAACACCTTACAATATTGAGTGGCCTGCCAGAAGTTCCTATTTTGGAATTATTGATTTGTGCGGTATTCCTAAAGACCGTTATTTCCTATATCAAAGTAAGTGGACTGACAAAGAAGTATTACACCTGTTGCCACATTGGAATTGGGACGGAAAAGAAGGAGAGATTATCCCGGTACATTGCTATACTGGTTTTCAGAAAGCGGAACTGTTTTTAAATGGGAAAAGCCTGGGGATCCAGAAGAAGGATCCGACTCAGCTTTATCGTAAATACCGTTTAGTCTGGGATGTACCCTATGAAGCAGGAGAATTAAAAGTGATTGCACTGGATGAAAATAATCAACCGGTAAAAGAAACAGTAGTTCGAACAGCCGGAGAGCCTTCTGCTATTAAGCTGGATGCATATAGCGAAAGCATTAACGCAGATGGGAAGGCACTTGCTTTTATTACTGTTTCAGTGGTCGATAGCCAAGGAACAATTTGCCCGAGAGCTAATAACCTGGTTAAGTTTACCGTTGAAGGAGAAGGGGAGTTAAAAGCCGTAGGAAGCGGAGATCCAACAAGCTTGGAGTCCTTTGTTGAACCACAACGAAAAGCGTTTAACGGGCAATGTATGGTATATGTACAGAACACTACCACCCCAGGTGATATCCGGCTGCAAGCCAGTTCCAAAGGTCTTGACGGATCCGAGGTGATCATAAAGGTCGCAAGGTTGTCTCTGAGGGTAGATTGATTTGCCCCATTTTCCTTTGGCATTAAGCCGAGATGTATTGAAGATTTCCAACAGACAAGTTACCATAAGAATAGAATATAAATTTTAAAAAACAGATTATATGAAACAATTAACTCAACCTTTACAGGGGATTATTCCCCCACTGGTCACTCCGTTACTGGATAATGACACGTTGGATATGGAAGGCCTGAAGTGTCTGATAGAACATGTTATTGCCGGAGGAGTGCACGGGATCTTTATTTTAGGTACTACCGGCGAGTTTGCCAGCCTTAGTTACAACCTCCGCTGTGAACTTATTGAAAACACCTGCAAGCTGGTTGATGGGCGCTTGCCGGTTTTAGTAGGAATCTCGGACTCTGCTTTCCGTGAAAGCCGGAACCTGGCAGCCTTCGCCGCAGATCATGGAGCTGCAGCGGTAGTGTTGACCCCTCCTTATTATTTTTCATCGGGACAACCGGAATTGCTGGAATATCTGAAACGGATCATGCCGGGGATGCCGTTGCCATTGTTTATCTACAACATGCCCATTCATACCAAGGTGGTGTTTTTTCCAGATACGGTACGGCGGGCAGCCGATATTCCCGGGATAATCGGGATGAAAGACAGCTCTGCCAACCTGGCCTATTTTAACCAGGTCCGTTACCTGTTGAAAGATTCCAATCCTGATTTTACTTTTATGATCGGACCTGAAGAGCTCTTATCTGAGTTTGTTTTGATGGGAGGACATGGCGGCGTTTGTGGTGGAGCCAATTTATTTCCCCGTTTGCATGTAGATTTATATGAGGCTTCGCTGAACTGGGATTTTGACCAAATAGATAAACTCAGGGAAAAGGTGATGCAGGTAAGCACTACAATTTATAACATCGGACAATATGGTTCCAGCTACTTGAAAGGGTTAAAATGTGCCTTGTCTTTAGCCGGTATCTGCCATGATTTTATGGCTGAACCCTTTCATCGGTTTAAAGAAAAAGAACGGGCACAGGTTAAAACAGCCCTGGAACAACTGAAATACGACCAGTTACTGTAAAATAACAAGAGCCGTATTCTTAAACCACACAACTAATCTTATTCAAAGCACTATTTATGAGTACTATTGATTTAATTGTTTTTATTTTATACCTGTTTGGTATTGTTCTTTTTGGTAGTTCCTTTTATAAAAAGAACAAGACAGCCTCGGCCTTTACCCTGGGGAACAATAAAATCCCGACCTGGGTGATCACCATGTCGATCTTTGCCACCTTTGTGAGCAGCATCAGTTACCTGGCTTTACCGGGCCAAGCCTACCTGACCAACTGGAACGCCTTTGCCTTTAGCCTTTCTATCCCGATAGCTTCGCTGATGGCAGTCCGTTTTTTTGTTCCTCTTTACCGGAAGGTAAACAGTCCGTCTGCTTATACGTATCTGGAACAACGCTTTGGCCCGTGGGCGAAAGTTTACGCTTCGGTGATGTATTTACTGACCCAGTTGATGCGTGCCGGGACTATTTTGTTTTTACTGGCCTTGCCATTGCATATACTTTTGGGGTGGAATATCACAACGATAATAGTCGTAACAGGAATCAGTGTGATGGTCTATTCCTTGCTTGGGGGGATTCAGGCGGTGGTCTGGACAGATGCGATCCAGGCGATCATCCTGATCGCGGGAGCTGTAATCTGTGTAATTGTGCTGTTATTTTCAATGCCTGAAGGCCCGGGGCAACTGTTGGATATTGCCATGCAGCATAATAAATTCAGTTTGGGAAGTTTTACCGCTAATTTGAATAGTTCTACTTTTTGGGTGGTCTTGATCTACGGTTTGTTTATCAACCTTCAGAATTACGGGATTGACCAGAACTACGTCCAGCGATACATGACTTCCTCTTCGGAAAAAGAGGCCAAGAAATCAGCCCTGTGGGGTGGTTTGTTATACGTGCCTGTTTCTGCCATCTTTTTGTTTATCGGGACAGCCTTATTCAGCTATTATCAATCCGATGCCAGTATATTGCCGGAAGGGGTTGAGGGAGATAAAGTGTTTCCCTATTTTATAGTGAACCAGCTTCCTGTTGGACTGACCGGATTGCTTATTGCATCAATCTTTGCAGCGGGGATGAGCACAGTTTCAACCAGCCTGAACAGTTCGGCGACAGTTATTCTTACTGATTTTTACAAATTTTCGGAGTCAGACCCAAAGGCGGCTAGAAAATCCATGATAGTTCTTTATTTATCATCCCTTGTTTTCAGTATACTAAGCATAGTTATAGCCATTGCAATGATCAATGTTCAGAGTGCATTGGATACCTGGTGGAAGCTGGCATCGATTTTTAGCGGAGGGATGCTGGGGCTGTTTTTGCTGGGATTTTTTGCCCCAAAGGTGAAGAGTCGTGGGGCCATTGCCGGGGTAATTGCCGGTGTCGTCATTATCGGCTGGATGAGCCTGAGCCAAATTTTCATAACGGAAGGAAGTTTGTTGAGCTATGCAAGTCCTTTTCACAACTACCTTTCTATTGTATTCGGAACAGCAGCGATATTCGTTATCGGTTTTTTTGCAGGAACAGTAATTTTCAATAAAAAAGGAAACACGAAATGATCTATTTAGGTGTTTTTTTTAATGTCAATTTCAAAATAAATATAAAATATAAAGCGACATGTGAATCGGCACGCCGGAACATAGAACAGAAAAACTCAAAACCAATTTACAACAGTTTGAAAGTTGCGAAAACAGGAATCTTTTTGAATTGGAAAAGGCTGTAGGACTTTGTTTTTCGGCACTTTTAAAACTGTGTGCATATGTTGACGAGCATGACTTTGAAACCAGGGAAGAAGAAATTCAATTTTTTTAAGTCACCAAACCTTATTTGCTTGGAGAATATCAGTATTGTTCAAAGTTCCTATTGTTGGAGTCAAAGCCTGCCGATTCAGCAAATTAGAAGAGACATCTGAAAGACGTGATGACAAAATCAAAACATTTGAGAATAAGAAAAATATTGCTATTAAAAATTTTAAGTATGCAAATTAAAGGGAGTACTTATCTGAAAAAAATTAGGTGAGATTTTGCCAAGAGCAGCTATGCTTATAAATTTTTGTAATTCTGAAATAGCGAAAAAGAGAACGTGCGTGCTTAAGGGGAACGAAACTGATTGGAATATACATTTCAAATATATATTGATAAACAGTTCTATTTACCCATGACAAAATTCGAACAGATTGTTGTTGATTTGGAAGCCGAATTGACAACTGAAAGAGATGTTTCAGAGAACATCCTTCAATATTCAGACCGGGCAATCGGTCATTGTAAAGTAGCATTGGACATGCTGCGTGAACTGGTGGAAAATGAAGGTTTTTCCGACAAAGAATCGGAAATCCAGTTTTTCAAAAAAATCAAGCCATCGGTTTTTAGCAAGTTATTATACTTTCAGAGAATCTTTGACTTGGAAAGTAATCGGCCAGTTAAAGATAAAAAGGGAGTCAGAAAGTATTTTGCGAATGAGTTGAAGAAACTCAGGAAATACATGAAATTGCATCAGGTGAAAGTACAATATTACCGGTGTGGGCATAGCCATCTGGATGAGAAGTACTTTACCCGGAATAATGAGGATATTCCGGTGGAACTTAAAGATTCCCAGGCCTTGATGGATGAGGAATTTTTTGCATGGAAAGACCATACGTTTTCGAACATCATCGCTAATGAGATGCTGATAGACTACATCACTCAAGAAATGGAAAAATTGGATTATCCCGACAAAAAAAGCTTACCGGAATTGAATCTAAATTGGACCGGAAATACGATCGATTTATATGAATTAATCTACGCCATCTATCTGGAGGGCTCCGTGAATCATGGAAAAGCGACCATTGTTGAGCTTGCCAAAGCCTTTGAATGGGCATTTAACATCGAATTGCAAAAAGAAGTTTATAAAACACAGGAAAGATTGGTCAGAAGAAAAGATCCGGTTAAATATCTTTCTCGATTGGTGGAGATATTAAAACGAAGAATAAATAATAAATTGAAATAAATCATGGTGCTAAAATTATAGTACCACTAAACTGTTAAGGTATGTTTACTATCTTTGTTAAAAATAGAATAACTAGAATACCATCCGGATAGACGTCCGGTGGAACTAAAAATATAAAAAGCGTTAGCTTTTTATTCTTGTCTCAAAAACCGCCAGTTTTTAACACTACAGGAATAATAGGTGTGACGCTCGTGCTTTGGCGCGAGCAATGTCTACCTGTAGTGGGGCATCTGGCGGTGCCTTGAGGCAGTAGGTGTTGTCTCGCGCCTCTTTTTTTATTCGAATTCTCATAACTTTCCGTTAAAAAAACTAACACAATGTCATCACTTTACACTACAAAAATCCGCCAGAATGCTGATCTGGTCAACGCCATGTCGAAATGCCCGTTTGGGGAACCGATTGCTGAATGTCCTTTTATCCCCTTTTATGAAATGAAAAACGAACGCAAACAGATTGAACAAATCGAAGTGATTCCACAAGAAGAATTAGATGATATGCGCCGCTTTCACCATGCCTGCATGCAGGAGCTGGTGAAAACACGGAAAGCAAACTTTCTATAGTAGTAGGACTACCATTACTTAACGATATAATTCACCACGTCCTTTTAGGTGGGTAACAGTTTTGTTTGAATGGTTGCAATTTTGAAGCAATTTCAAAATCAACCATTCAAAATTAGATTGTTATGCCTGCAGAAATTGTTACAACTGACGACCTCCGGGAATTCAAAATCGAACTGCTCCGGGAATTCAAAAGAATGCTAAAGGAACACCACGGAGAACCTTCCAAACGATGGCTCAAATCTTATGAAGTTAAGGAGCTTCTCGGGGTTTCGCCTGGTAAACTTCAACAGATGCGTGTCAATGGCAGCCTGCCTTTCACCAAGATAGGGGGAATGATCTTCTATGATTATGAGGATATACGCAGAATGCTGGAAGAGAACCAAACGAAGAACCATTCCACTTTCAGTTCTTTCAGATGAACTACATCAAACACCTGAACGGTTTTTTCGAACGGGTTTCAGGCGACGGAAGGCTGACGGCCTATCACATCAGTTTGTATTTGGCTATTTTTCAACTCTGGAACCTGAACCGATTTGCCGGAAAGTTTCCCATCAGCCGCACCGAACTGATGATACTATCCAGAATCGGATCTGTGAACACTTACGCCAAATGCATCAAAGAACTTGATCGATGGAGGTACATCAGGTATTTCCCAGCAGCCAACCGGCACTGCGGAAGTGAAGTTAGCTGTATCAGATTTGATACCGGAAGCGATACCGGAAGCAGTACTGGTAATGATACTGCAAGTGATACCGGAGGTGATACACTTATTAAAAGAATAAACAGAAAAACAGGAAACAAGTCACCCGATCAAATTTTTCAAAATGGAGGAAGGAGAAAAATTAACGGGTTTAACCATTACCACGTCAACAATGACAAGGACTATTCAGAGCCCCTTTGACGAAGTGGCTGAATTCAAAGATGGATTGTTCCATTTCAATTTTCAATTGAGCCTGAAGTGGATGGAAAAACAGGGCAAAATCCTATTTGGGGATCACTTTCGCATATACCCGGAGGATCAACCACTGATATACAAATTACTGGTCTATGCCATTGGCGACGAGGGAAGTTGCACCAAATCCGGAATCAGCCTTCGCAAGGGGATTCTTTTGATTGGGCCCGTTGGGGCAGGAAAATCCCAGCTGATGAGCCTGGTCAACTACTTTTTTCCTCCGGAAAAGCAGTACCGAATCAAAGCGACCCGGGAAATCAGTTTTGAGCTGGAAAAGGACGGCTATTCGGTGTTTAACCGCTACAGTAAAGGCTCGGTTCGAAACCTGAATGGCAAAATAGTTCCTCAGGTTTGGTGTTTCGACGACCTGGGAGTGGACAACGTTCAAAAGTATTTCGGTACGCAGTGCAATGTAATGGCCGAGATCTTGCTTAACCGCTACGACCTGTTTGTTTCCCGTGGGGTGCTGACCCATGTCACCACCAACCTTTCGGCCCCGGAACTGGAAGAGCGGTATGGCAACCGGATACGCTCAAGGATGAGGGAAATGTTTAACCTGGTGGCTTTTGATAAGGATGCCAAAGACAAACGCTGTTGACATGATTTGGTAGGTGATCCTGCGGCCTGTTCGCTCCGTTGGCTCCGCCATTGGGCTCACAAGCCTCGGTTGAAAAAGAAAGACGCTTGCTTCGTTTGCACGGACGGCACCAGGCCAGGGGCCTGACTAACCGTTGCGCTATCCCTTCGCAGGCAACTTTCAGGTTTGATTAGGTTTTATCCTATATTTTTCGGTTTATGGTGGTGTTTTCACAGGTTATCCCTGTGCCCCGGCACCATCGCTCCGCCTCGCTCAACCGCTTCCTTTATCCGTTCGCTACCGCGCACGAAACCAGTCGCTTTTTCACTCACCGTCGCTCCGAAGCCGGGTTGCACCGCACGGCAAGAGTCGCCCCGTTTGTTCCGCTTCGCTCCACGCCCGGGCGACACTTGCCTGAGCCCGCCCGCACCCAAAAATTTCAGCTTGAGATTATTTCCGTCAAAAATCAAAAAAGAAAACCAATTTAGCCGGTCTCCGCACAATTCAACCCGCTGATAAAATGCAAGGCCAAGGCAAGTGGGCCCATTAATAACCAAAGATGATTGTTATGAAAATATCAGTTTGGGTCCAGCCTTGCATTTTCGCCCCGACCAGCTTCCAAATGGTTTTTCTTTTCTTTTTTGCCTGTTTTTTCTTTTGTTTTTTGAAAAAAATCTACCGATCAAATTTCCACAAATTAGCCTATTTAAAATGATGAATGAAGCTTGTGAGTGATCGGTCTCTTCAAAGGGCGACAAATTAAATGAAACAACATTATTGGTCCCAATCATCTACTTAATCATATAAATACCCACCTCCGTTAAGGTGGGCAAATTTTTCTTTTCCGATCATGCACTTTTGCAGCGATGACTTCTGGTATAGACTGCTTTGTCAGGTCATCCACCAGTCATCTTGCCAAGAACAAATAAAATGAATAGGTATGTTTGGACTCGATCAAATCAGTTGGGGACAGTTTATCCGGGCGATCCTGCTTCTCCTTACCCTGTGGTACTTCTCCCTGTTTTTGCTGTTTTTATTCAACAACAAGAGAGCAAATCAAAAAACCTTGTTTGAAGACGACTTCGCCGGGACCATTCAGCCGGAAGAGCTGCAAGCAGTGGGTGTTTCATCCCGGGACTTGCCTTCGGAAATGGTACCCCTGGTCCCTTTTGGGGCTGTTGTTTTGCCCGTTTCCTTTTATGAAGAAATAGGCGTGGATGAAGGTTACTCCCTTGGCCGGTTTCAGAATTCCAAGAATCCTATTCCGAAATCAGTAATGGAACAAATCCAGTTTCAACAATAATCCTTCAATTTTTAAAAGCTATGAAAACAAAAGTTCAACGATTCTTTTCCAAAGCAGCCGCGATTGCTGCTCTAATCTTCTTGTGGGTTTCACGGGCTTTAGCCCAGAGTTCTGCCGGTATTGACCAGGCAACTGCCGAGGTCAGTTCTTACGTGGACCCGGTTTCCAACCTGATCATTGCCATCGGCGCTGTGGTCGGGCTGATTGGCGGCGTCCGGGTGTACATTAAGTGGCAAAGCGGAGACCAGGATACCCAAAAAGCCATTATGGGCTGGTTCGGTGCCTGCCTGTTTCTGATCCTGGTTGGTGTGGTCATCAAAGCCTTTTTTGCATGATGGAAACTTACAAATTGCAAAAGGTCGATACCAAGCTGTATATCAAAGGGCTTTCCGGCCCTTTGGTTTTCCATGCACTCTACGGAATACTGGCTGCTTTCCTGCTCTTTGTGGGCTTGTATATTCTCATCGGCACCTTTACAGCCGTTTTGGTCTGTGTCCCATCCTTTTTTGCCTGGCTCTACCGGGTCAGCCAAATCCAGAAAAAGTACGGGCCGGCAGGCTGGGACAAAAAGCAGACAGCCAAAAAACTGCCACGGTTTATCCAGATCAAAAGACGCATCCATCAAAATCAACAGCGATGACAAAACCAATGAATGTCAAACCCATCGAACATGCCCTGCCGGTGCTGGGCTTTAATGGCGACTTGATGGTTTCCAACAACCTGGACATGGGCTTCGGGCTGAAACTCCACCTGCCGGAATTGCTTTCCTGCAGTCGCGAACAGCTTTACATGTTGCACGATACCTTCCAGCGGGCTGTGAACCTGCTGCCGGTAAACACGCTGATGCACAAACAGGATTTCTTTTTTGTGGAGCATTTTTATGAAAGAGGCCAGAATAGAGAGCAAGAAGTTCCAAGCCTGAACGACTGCTACCTGGAACATTTTAGAGGAAGGCCTTACTTGAAACATGAATGCTACCTGTTTGTCAGTTTGCTGAATACTGGGCTGTTGAAGAACTACTTAGGTTCAGCGCTTATCTTTTCAAAAAAGGCAAAACAACACGAAGCCCGGCTGACCGAAAAGCTGAAAGAGGTACAGGCCAACCTGACTGGTCTTTTTACCCAAAGCGGGATTGTCTGCGAAGCGGTTAGCCAGGCCGAAGCCATTGGTGATAAAAAATCGCCCGGATTAATCGAGCGCTACCTGACCCTGAACTTCCATAAAGACCGGCCGGTGCTGGGCGGGATTGATTTTCGGGACAGGCTCCGGGTCATGGACCAGTTTGTGGAGATCCTGAGTTTAAGCGATTATTCGCATGTGCCGGCTGAACTAAAGCCAGCCGGCGTTCATCCCACAACAGGACTTCCGGCATCAATGGTTTACCCGGTTACTTACAACCTGCCGTTCTCTCACGTGACCAACCAGTTTATTTATGTGCCGGACCAGCAGCAGGTCAAGACTTTTTTGGAAGACAGCTACAAACGGATCTACAGCCTCTCCAGGTTTTCTTCGGAGAACAAGGTTAACGCCGGTTTGATCGATGAGTTTTTGGATACGGTACAGACCACCGGTGAAAAGATCGTCAAAACGCATTTTAACGTGATGCTCTTTGATGAGTCTATTTCGCAGCTTAAACAATACAAAAGCGAGGCGGCTTCAGCTTTTTCCCTGATGAATTGTTTTCCATACCAACATTCGTTTGACCTGCCGCTGTTGTTTTTTGCCTGCGTACCGTTTTCAACGCAGCTTCCCGAATCAGAATTGTTCATTACCCAGGTTCCACAGGGCTGCTGCCTGACAAATTTTGAAGGATCGATCCGGAATTCAAAATCGGATTTTACGATCCACCTTTCCAACCGTTTGGAAGGTTGCCCGGTTAAAATCGACATTTCCGATGAACCGATGGAAAAGCACCTGATCCATAACCGCAACAAGCTGGTGATTGGTGGATCCGGATCCGGGAAATCGTTTTTCACCAACCACCTCTTACGGCAATACGCCGAAAGTGAAAACTGCCACATCGTTTTGCTGGATGTCGGCCGGAGTTATGAGCTGCTGACCTGGTACCTGGAAGAACGGCTGAAAGACCAGGGCGGTGCGATGATGGTGGAGTTCACAACCGAAAATCCGATCTCCTTTAACCCGTTTGTATTGACCGGTGAACCGGATGTGGAAAAAAGACAAACCATCCTGTCTGTGATCTACACCATCTATAAGGAGAACCTGTCGGAGATGGAAAAGGATGTGATCGCCCATTCCTTGTCGGAGTTTTTCAAAACAGACGGACCGGAACGTTCTTTTAACGGCTACTATGAATTCAGCCAGGACTTCATTCCGGCTTTAGTTAAGGAACAGTCTCTGGGGTTTAACTGCCCGGAGTTTTTCTTTATCCTCTCAAAATATTACCGGGGTGGAGAGTATGACTATTTGCTCAACCGCCAGATGGACACGGACGAGTTTTTTCGATGCCCGTTTATCGTATTCGAATTGGACCAAATAAAGGATCATCCAATCATTTTCCCGGTGGCCACGCTGATTATCATGGATATATTCCTCCAAAAGATGCGCAAGCTAAAAGCCGTGCGAAAACTCTTGGTCATTGAAGAAGCCTGGAAGGCCATTGCCACGCCACAAATGGCCTCCTATCTGAAATATTATTTTAAAACGATCCGCAAGTTTTTCGGCGAAGCCATGGTCGTCACTCAGGAGGTGGATGATGTGATCTCCTCTCCAATTATCCGGGATGCGATTATCAACAATGCCGACACCCGAATCATGCTGGATATGGGCAAATTCAAAAATAAGTTTGAGCAGATCAGCCAGATCCTAGGGCTTTCGGAATTCCAGAAAGAGCAAATCCTGTCGATCAACAAAAACCTGCCATCGGATCGAAAACTGAAAGAGGTTTTTATCAGCTTGGGCAGTTATTCGCGGGTTTTTGCACTGGAAGTCAGTCGGGCGGAATACTATTGCTATACGTCGGAACAGAAAGAAAAAGAGCTCATCTTAAATAAAACAACAGAAAGTCAAAGCTTTCTGGAAACCCTCAAATCCATGTAAACAACAATCGAAATAATCAAAAATTTTAAAGCAATGAAAACACGAATCAAGAAACCAGTCCTGCTGCTGCTTTTTGCGCTAACGCTGACAGCCATTTTTCAAAAGCCAACTTTTTGCCAAGCTCCTGTAACGGATGTGGGTGCCGGAATTCAACGGGAAGCCCTTTGGACCCAGGAAAAGGACATTCTTTCAAAAATCAACTGGTACAATATTCTGATTAAAGCCCTGAACGGGGACATCAAAGGCCTAACCGGAGAACTACTCGGCATTGACCAGAAAATGCTGGAAAGCCTGGAAAAGGTCAGTGGCCTGATCAAAGACTACAAACGGGTTCAACAAACCCGTGACCTGCTTTCAAAGATCATGGAGATCTACACGGAGAAAGTTCCAAAGCTGGTACAGGATGAAAATTTTACCGCGCAGCAGGCCGCTGTAATTGTCCAATCCTTTGACCTGATCCTGGATGACAGCCGCCAACTGACGGGTACTGTGCTGAATTCGATTCTGAAAGACAACCTTTTTCTGATGGATGACAAGCAGCGGTACGACACCATCAACGGAGTATATGAAGATGTACGCCGCCATTACGGAACCATCTGTTACCTCTACAACAAGCTGCTTTATGCTTCTTACCTGAAAAGCCAGCAGGACGGAAGCCTGGAAAGCTTTGCCCTGTATTACAGCCTTTACCATTAATGAGTTTCGAATTAAAAAACAAAAAAGTCATGAAAATCTCCATATTAATTTTGGGAATAACTTTAAGTACAGCTATCACTACGGTAGCCGTGAAAGAATCCAATGCCCAGCTCCTGAATGTCAAACCCTGGCACGGGTATTACCCGGAAATGAATGACGATTACCCCTTAAGCTTTATTGCTTTTAAAGGCTGGCTGTTTCCGGTACCGCATGTGTTCGTTCGTACCTGGCCTACGCATTATTATGTAGAGCTTGGGGCTTTGCCTGTTTCGGACGCGACCGAATATGCCGGGCAGACCAAAACCGGTCTTTTGCGGATCGCCGCCAAATTGCTGGAGCGATCGCAGATAAAAGGGAGGCACGATGAGACCAGTCAGATCAGAGACAACACGCAGCTTCAAAAGGTGATTGAAGAGAAACTCTTCAGTGCCCGTAAGGATGAACTGCCGGACATCTACGGTCTGGCAGGACAGTTTATTCGCCTTTACCAGAAGATCGGAAACTTTGACCGGCTGGAAAACTCATCCGAAGTGAAACACATCCTGCGGGATGAAGCAGACGACCTGTTGATGCGTTTTTTGATGGTCAACCTTTTGGAGAGCGATCACGGAGCTAAGCTGGAATCTTTTGCCGGAATCCAAGCTGAATTAAATCAACTGGTTGGCGAAACAGACTATACCTTCCGAAAACTCTGTCACCTGAATGTTTTTGGGAACGCTGTAACCGGCAGTTATGCCTTTTTAACCCGCTGATGATGCTGTTACAAGTGATTACAACCGATGGATTTTTTGCCTTTACCGATACCATGGTTCAGGCAGGAATTGATAATGCCGGGATGCTGGTGGATATGGCCCGGGCAATCGGGGGCATTGCCGCTTTTTTCTATATCTCCAAAAGGATTTATGAGCAGTTGATCGCCGATAACCCGGTATTCCTGCTTCCGCTGCTTCGCCCGTTTGCGCTGGTGCTGGTGATTACCTTCTGGGGACCGTTTATCAATTTACTGATGGTTCCCACCAAAGGATTGACCCATCTTTCGGAATCAATCTATGCCAACAAAAAGCATTTGGTGGTGGAAAAGCTGGAAGAAAAGCGGGATGCCATCCTGGTGGTGGATATGCCACTGTTTTACGAAAATGAAGAAAAGGAAGCCGCCCTTTGGGACAAAGGGATCAACCTGCTATTGACGACCTACAACATCATTTCAGGCAGGGCTTTGCAACACCAGATTAACCTGTACATCATGGATGCCGTCAGGCAATTGCTCGAATCCCTGTTTGAGGTACTGGTTTATCTGATTGCTTTTCTCCGGACGGTGTTCTGTGTCCTGCTGGTCGTTTTCGGCCCGCTGGTCTTTGCCCTCTCTATCTTTGACGGCTTTCAGGAAAATTACCTGGGCTGGATTGCCCGCTTTGTCAATGTGAACCTTTACCTGCCCATCGCCCTGATTGTCCTGTCCCTTGTGCAGGAAGTATTGATCTATGTGCTGGATCAGGAAATTGCCCTGATCCATTCGATGCTGTTCTACCAGCCTTCCCTGTTTTTTGTCTCCAACCTCGTGGTGCCGGTTTGCGGGATTATCGGCTTGGCCATGGTACCGAAAATTGCTTCATGGATTGTGCAGGCATCCGGGACCGGTTCCGGAGGTGGAAGATTAGTCAGAACAGCAGCCATTATGGCTGCCACCAAAGGGGCAATGAAATAACGGGGGAAATTCCAAAATGCAAAATCCAAATTTCAATCATCAATCAACAATGAAAAAGATCTTTGATATTCAGCGCAAGTTCCGCTTTACCGTTTATGTGCTTTTGGCCGTCAGCATTGGGTTGACCGGACTAAGTGGTTATGTGTTTACCCTGTCCCTGAAACTTTCGGATCAGTCCCGGCAAAAGATCTATGTACTGGATAATGGTAAATCTTTGCTGGTAGCCCTTCGGGAAGATATTACTGAAAACCGGGATGCGGAAGCACGTGACCACGTGAAACGGTTTCATGAGCTGTTTTTCACCCTGGAACCGGACAAGCAGTACATCGAAAACAATGTCCGGGAAGCCCTCTATCTGGCTGATCGTACGGCGATGGAACAATACCAGTCTTTCAAGGAGAACAATGTCTATAACCAGGTGATTGCCTCAGACATTAGCATGACGGTGATGACCGACTCCATCAAGCTGGATTTTTCATCCTATCCCTACCGGTTTCAGTATTTCGGGAAGCAAAAGATTGTCCGCACTTCGAATATTACAATCCGCAACCTGCAAACTACGGGACAGCTCCGCAATATCTCGCGTACAGATCACAACCCGCACGGATTTCTGATCGAAGGCTGGCGGATTACAGATAACACCGATCTGGAAACGATCAAACGAAAATCATTTTAACCATTTATTCCTTGATCATGAAGAATACCAAAAATGATAAAATTAAATCGCCACAGTTTAAAGATGTCAGCCGCTACACCCGGTGGATTAACCGGATGGATGAAATGGACCAGGACCTGAGTCCGGTCAAACGAAAAACCAAGTGGCTGTTTTTCTTAGGATGCCTGTTTCTATCCTTTGCGTTGTCCTTTATCCTGTTTCCGGCCGCGAAGTTCAATCATGAAAAATTGGGCAGCCCGGCATTAAGCGCCGAACAACCGATCAAGAAAAAGCCGCTTACCTCTCCCTTTGAAATGCCCGTGGATTCTTTTGAAAACCTTTTAAAACGCCGAGTTCATGAAGACAAATTACACGTTCCTGAAAAAGAATAAGGCGCTCTTGATTCTTCCGCTGGCACTACTTCCTTTTGTGGTGCTGATCTTTTACATCCTGGGTGGAGGCAAAAAGGCGGGTCAGGAAACATCCGGAAAAATGAAGCCGGGTAAAAAGAACGGGGCCAATTATGAGCTGCCTGAAGCTGAGAAGTCCATCGAGATCTTTGACAAGATGGAAGCTTACCAAAACAGTCAAGGCCGGGTTGTTTCCACGCAAGACTATCACGTTATGGGAGACAATTCGTCAAAAAATACGGATGTGAATATCATAACTTCTGACGATTCTGCAACAGTTTTAGAAGACTCACAAACAGATGGAATCAATGCCAATGTGTCCAATAACCTTTTAGCACATATCAAAGACAAGGAGGCGCAGGTTCGAAAAGAGATGGAGGGAAATAACCTGGATAGCCCAGGGCGTCAAAACGTCTCTGCAACGAAACCTGTTATCAGCCCAACGACTCAGCGGCCGGATGCTTTACAGAAAACCGGGATTGAAGAACTGGATCAGGTGTTTGATGAAAATATCGCCCTAAGCCGTCAGAACGATTCGCTGGGTTATTACCTGAAACAGGCTAACCAGAAACTACAAGAACTGGAAGCTAAAAAGTCAGCCAGCTTTAACCTGGATAAAAAGCATTCGCCAAGTTTTGACGGGACAACGTCAGCCAGTCCGTTGATCAGGGCTGAAGTGTACGAAACCACCACCGTTCTGGATGGTAACCGGGTAAAAATGCGTTTGCTGGAAGATTGCCGGGTCGGCGGAAAAGTCATCCAAAAGAACTCCTTTATTTACGGGATTTGTCAGATCAAAAATGAACGGCTGCATATTCGGGTAAGCCAGTTACCAACAGATGAAGATTTCTTGCCGGTTGATTTGGTGATTCATGACCTGGATGGTCTCGCCGGATTGTATGTCCCGGACAATGCAGCCCGGAAAGTAGCCAAAGAGGTCGGAAGCTCAACCAATACTTCTTCTTTGTTTGGTGTCACTGCCGATCCGCTGACCTACGCCGGAGTTCGGGCTGCCGACCGGACTGCCCAATCCCTGTTTAAAATGGTTCGCCTGAAAAAGGTGACCATCAAGAAAAATACCCTTGTCTATCTAATCAATCAAAAATAACAGCTATGAAAAACTTTTTAATCATCATCGCCATATTGATTTTCCAACTGTCGGCATTCGCTCAAAACTATTTACCAGTCAGTGAAAGTAAAACCACGCACCTGGTTTGCCTGGATAAAGTTTCCTACCTGCAGGTGGGTGATCCATCACTTATTCTGGCAGAAGTGGTCCCGGAGCTGCCCAACCTGGTCCGTATCAAAGCCACCGGATCGTTTGAAAAGGAATCTTCCCTGACGGTTGTTTGTGCCGGCCGGATTTACTCCCTGATCCTGAATTTTCAGGATTCGGAAGAAATTACCCACCATTTGGAATCTTTTCATTCTGAAAAAGCGGGCGGGCCATCTTCCGGCCTGATGCCTGATTACGTGCTGAAAGAGTTGAGCGAACAGATCCTGATGAAACGAAAAAGCCTGGTACATGGCGTCAAGCAGAAGAAAGACGGGATCAAGGTTCAGCTCAAGACGATCACCCAGAAAAACGGCTTCCTCTTTTTTGAAGTACGGATCACCAATAAAACGAACCTGGCTTACCGGGTGGAAAGCTTTCACTGGTGGATCGATGATAAGCGGCAGTTTAAAGCTACCAACACCCAGGAATACCAGATCGAGGCAAGCTACCGGCACCACGAAATCAAAATTATTCCCGGTTACACCACTGTCCGGGAAGTGTTTGTGCTGCCCAACCTGGTTTTGCCCGACAAACGTGTTCTCCGCCTGGAAATGCTCGAAAATGCTCTGGGGAATACCGGTCGCCGCTTGACTTTGGAGATCGAGAACAAGGATATCCTAAAAGCCAAAGAACTAATATCAAACTAAACAAAGGCAGGATGAGTTACGAACGACAGGATTTGGTCCGATTGCATGAAAGCTTCCGGTTTATCAGCTATTTGTTGCTGATAGCTTCGCTGTACCTAAGCCGGATCGATTTTTTTGCTGGCCGGGGCTTCTACATTCCCGAGTTTGAGGGCTTGTTTCAAAAGTTGGGTCAACTGAACTTCCTTTCTGATATCTACCTCTCGAAAACCTTTTGCCTGTTGTTTCTGATGATCACCTGCGTAGGCACCAAAGCACACAAAGACCGGGAGCTGAAAGTTTCCAATATTGTGGTTCAGGTGATTGTTGGATTGACCCTCTATTGGGGAAGCCTGCTGCTGGTGGGCCCCTATGATCTGGCTTACCTGGGTTCAACATTTATTGGTTTTGTTGTCCTGAATATCGGCTTTGACAATGTCTCCAAGCTGATCACGGTCAATTTGATGAAGGACCGGTTTAACCTGGAAAACGAAAACTTCCCGCAGGAAGAAACACTCAAAACCAATGAATACGCCATTAACCTGCCAACGCGCTACATCCAAAAAGGGAAAGAGCATCAGGGCTGGATCAATCTTGTCAATCCGTTCCGGGGAACAATGGTCATTGGTACTCCCGGATCCGGCAAATCTTATTCCGTGGTTTTGCCCTTTATCAAGCAACACCTTCAAAAAGGTTTTTCCCTGTGCGTGTATGATTTTAAATACCCGGACTTGTCGTTGGTGGCTTACAACCACTTCCTAATGGCAAAGAAGAAAGGCAGCCTGAGGGAAAACACCCGGTTTTATGTGATCAATTTTGACGATATCCGGAAATCGTTTCGTTGCAACCCGCTGGCTCCTGAGCTGATGGAAAGTCCGATTGATGCCTTTGAATCTTCCCGCACCGTGCTTTACAACCTGAACAGGGAATGGATCAAAAAACAGGGCGAGTTCTTTTCGGAAAGTGCTGTTTCCTTCTTTGCAGCTGTGATCTGGTTTTTAAAAAGGTATAAAAATGGGATATTTTGCACCCTTCCTCATGCCATTGAGCTTTTGCAACTGGACTATGACGATTTGTTTGAAGTGCTCAGCCAGGAAAAGGATGTTGTTGGCATTATCAATCCTTTTGTCAGCGCCTACCAGCGCAAGGCCAATGAGCAGCTGGAAGGACAGCTGGGAAGCCTGAAAATCGCTATTTCCAAGATCATCAGCCGGGAAATCTACTGGATCTGTTCGGGCAATGATTTCTCGCTGGACATCAATAACCCGGAAGCACCAAAAGTCGTTTGTTTGGCGAACAACCCGCTGCGCATCGAAATGTACGGGGCGGTGCTTTCCCTTTATATCACCCGGATGCTGAAGATCATCAACCGGAAAGGCCAGCACCCTTCATCGCTGATCTTTGATGAGCTTCCGACGATATACTTCCGTGGCTTGGATACCCTGATTGCGACCGCCCGCGCAAACAGGATTTCCACCTTGTTGGGTATGCAGACGATCGACCAGCTGATCCGGGATTACGGGAAAGAGCAGGCCAATGCCATCCTTACCAATATCGGGAATGTCTTTTCCGGGCAGGCAGCTGGTGAAACGGCCAAGTTCATGCAAAACCGCATGGGCAAGATCCTGCAGGAGCGGCAGGCCATCAACATTAACCGGAACACCCAAAGCACTACCATTTCCACCCAGATGGACTACCTGGTGCCCGAAGGAAAGATTGCCACTTTGCCTCAAGGCTATATGGTTGGCCAGCTCACGGATAATTACGGAGAACAGATCAGCCAGAAGAACTTCAATTGTCTGATCCATGTGGATACCGCAAAGATTGAAAAGGAAGAAAAGGGTTACCGGCCGATCCCGGATTTTTACAAGTTCGATGATATGGCTGAAGTACTGGAACGAAACCGCCTGCGAATCCAAAACGATATCCGCAGGATTACCAACCAAACGGCTATCGACAGGGAGGAAGACGCAGACAAGCACCAAAAACCGGAACCGCAAACGCCGGATCATCCAAGCCAACCGGTCAAACCATTCACAATTGTACACCGAAAAAATCCCAAAAACAAAAGCAATGAATAATAAAAAAGCATTACACATTCAGTTTAAGCCGTCCCAACTGCTGAACCTGCCAGTGTTCCTGTTGGGAATTCTGCTGATCCCCGGACTTTTCCTGTTGGATGAGGTGATCAACCAGTACCTGCCATCCGACTTTATACAGGCTCCGTTCTATTCTTACATCCTGAACCTTCCGGTTTATCTGTCGCTTCTTTATACGTTTTTCCTGGGATACCATATCCTGAGAGTTTACTGTATCCGCCATGAAATCAGTTCCGAAGAATTCAGATACTATTCAGGAATCCTGCACCGGAAGCATGAGTTTATAGAACTTTACAGGCTGAAAGATTTCTCCGTTGACAGACCCTTGATATATCGATTATTTGGTATGGGCAACCTGACCATTTACACCTCAGATAAAACCACCCCGGTCTTTAAAATGGAGGCAATCAAGAATCCACAAAATATTTATAAAACCCTTCGCGGACTGGTTGAACAGAACCGAAGGGAGAAACACGTTTTCGAAGTTGATTAACACTTAAAATTAAAAGTTATGGAACAACAAAACACACGAATGAACATGGCTGACATCCCGTTTGAGAAACTGGAGAAAGCCGGAATTGACCGCAATTTTGTATCCCGCATGGAAAGCCGGGAGTTGACTGATTTTCTGAACGGTTTTCGCTCAGATAAGCTTTATACGATCAACGCCAGGATCAACGACCAGGATTACAAGATCCCGGCAAAGATTCGTTTACAGCAGGGTGAAGATGGTAAAGTCGATGTCAAAGTCCATCCCATTCAGCGACTGTTTGTCCCCGATGAATACCTGGGACACAAGTTCACCAAAGAGGAAAAGGGAGCTTTACTGAATGACAAGAATCTGGGCAAAACCGTTGAACTGACCGGTCGGGACGGTAAGAAAGATACTTATTACCTGAGCATCGATCCCAAGACCAACGAGCTCATTCCGCTTCGGGCCAAACACATCCAGGTCCCGGACAAGATCAAAGGAGTCGCCTTGACTTCGGAGCAAAAAGAAAAGCTGGCAGCCGGACAAAAGGTGACCGTGGACGGGATGCTGGGAAAGAATAACAAAAAGTTTGGAGCCACCCTGCAGGTGAACGCTGCCGAACGGAACATCAGCTTCTCTAATTTCAAACAGGAGAAGATGCAAAAATCCGAAGATCTGAAGCCGGAAAAAAGTAAAGGAGCCAAGCCGAAAGTTGGCTAAAACCACCGGTTACTTGAAGTGAAAAGATGGGGAAATACGAAATAAAGTTTCCCTTTCTTTTTGACCGAAAAATCAGAGAAAAAAAGCAGGAAAATCAAGGGTAAAATCTTAGCTCAAAGAGGGGAATGCAAGTTGTGTTTTTGTATGCACAAAAACCTTTTCACCTTGTCCCGATAACATCGGGAGGCTTTCCCCACCTGATAGCAGGTTGGCAAAAATATTCCCCTCTTTGAATAATAACAGAAGCAGGAAACAGTCCATGCGGCCACATTTACCAGATAAGGAAAAGCGAAACGAAATGCTGATCATCCGGATCACCCGGGAAGAAAAGATCCGTTTGCAAAGCCTGACCAAACGTGGGAAGTTCGCCTGCATGAGTGATTTCATCCGGTCGCGGATTTTTAAGCAGTCAGATCGAAAGATGATTTCCCTGGATGAAAATGCCAATAACCAGTTAAAAAATCTGGACTATGAGCTAAATAAGATCGGGGTCAACCTGAACCAACTCTCGAAGCGCATGAATTCTTTTGCCGGTTACCGGATGGGCGACAGTGACCGGCAGCTTTTAAAACAAGCTTTTGAGATGATGCGAAACTGTCTGGTCCTGCTTCAAAGGTATCTACGTTGATTCCTCGCCCACCCTCAAAATTGGAAGATCATGGTTATTAAGATTCATCAAGCTTGTAGCACGAAAAACGCGTTGTTTTATAATGAGCGCAAAGTTGAGCGGCACAAAGCCTCGTTTTATCACAGTCAGAATATGCCGGTTGTCAATCCATTTATGGGAGACAAGAACGACCGCTACCGGATTTTCAAGGAGATTGAAGAACGGAATACCCGGGTTCGAAAGCCCGGGTTGCATATATCCGTAAATCCGACTGTGAATGATTTGGTCCGGCTGGGTGATGCCGGTATCAGGACTGAGATCGATAACCTGATGAACCACCTGGGATATGGAAACCAACCTTACTTTGTCTATAAACATGCTGATTTGGAGCGGGTGCATTTTCATATCGTTTCCACCCGTATTGATTGTGATACCGGCAAGAAAATCAAAGACAATTACGAGAAAGAAAAGGCCCAGAGGTTCATCAAAGGTCTGGAGCAGAAATACGAGCTTACCAAAGATGATATTCAGGAAAAATTAAACTACCGGTTTTCCGGAGCCAGCAAAAACCTGAAACAAAACCTGGAAAGCCTGTTTTCCCAACTCAACCGGATGGAGTTTATCTCCTCCAAAGAACTATATGACCAAGCATTGGGGCTGTTTCAGGTGGAGATTAGAAAAGCGGGGAGAGGACATCTGGTTTTTGTGACGGATAAGAACGGAAATCCGGTCCGGCATCCGGTGAGGATGAGTGATTTTGAGGAGCGGCCGAGGTTTTATTTTTCAGAAAAACAGGTTTTGGACCAAGGACATTCTGCAAGAAAAGCGCAATCCGAAAAGTTATCCAATCAAAAAGAATTGGGCATTGACATTTTAAAATCGCTGGTTTTGAAAGAATTGATTAGGCAAATGCAGTTTCAAATCAATGATGGAACAGGTCTGAAAAGTAAAAGATATAAGCAGAAAACCCGAAAGAGAGAATTTAGAAAAAGACTATGAAGAGTATATTTTCAAAATGGCAATAACAGAAAACAATAACAAACTGGTTCCAACTGGGCAATACAGTCAATTTATCAATTAGCACTGACCTTTACAACATTCTGAGATAGACCGGGCTGAATTAGGTAAAGTCAGATTTCCTGCCTATTAAATCTCTATATACCGAGAGTATTTGGGGAGTTACTTCAATGTCAGTACCTTCCCCTGAATTATAGATAAAAATTTTCTCATCTTTCAAAATTAAAGGGGAACCACCAATATCAAAAGAGTTTTGTCTATAGTCTTGAAGTTCTAAGTGTAAATTCTCAATTTCAAAACAATAGTAAAAGTCACGAGAGTTTAACTCATTTTTTGAATAATCTTCGAGCGGGTGTAGGATCAAAGAACACAATAATAAATTTTCATAACCATCTTCTCCAAAGAATAAACTGAGCTCTATTTCCGTTTTTGGTTTAGGACCATGAGAAAAAATAAAATCATACGCTTCTCTATTCGCTGTAAGTTCATGGCCATTTGAAAAATAAAGAACCTCACTATCATTGAAAAATTTTCCGTCAGGAAAAATCTGTTTAGTGAATATTTCAACTTTATATGGCATACAATTAAGGTCCTTTAAGCTTATCGTTTTGCAATTATATGTCTTTCAGGATCATATCGATAATTAACAATCTGCCCACCGATTATTAAGGAGATTGCTTGTTCAATAACATCGAGTGGGGCGATGAACCATTCCCTGGGAGTGTGCCTTTTGCCTTTTTCATCGAACACATCTATTTCCAGGCATGATTTACCAAAGAAGTTGTGCATTAGCTGTTCGAACTTTTGGGCGTTCATATTGTAGCACTTCCATCCGGCGATATATTCAACCGGTGCCATTAGATAGGTTGGTTCTTTTTCCGCATTTTTAATTCGGTCAGTTACTTCAGTCCGGGAATACCCGATTTTATACAAGTTTTTTATTGATGAAATTTCCGGGTTGAAACTTTTAGATTTTAAAACATAAATGTATCCAGTTTCTTGATCATCAGTTGTAATAGTGCCGAAACTTTTCAGAAAGCCCTCATTTACTTTCTCCAAATTATCGGTTACCACCAAGCCATTCGTGTACAGAATTTTCTCAACTGACCTTTTCAGCATGTTGGATTGTGTGCCATTCTCAAAAATGCACCTGGTACGACCATCTTCGCGGACCCTTGTGCCATCGGGTTTATAATGGTCTTTTTGAGAAATATTTATTTTTTCAAGTAGGAAAAGCAAGCCATTATGCACATAAAATGCACCTTCCTTTAAATTTCCTTGATTGAAGTTAATGAGTTTTCTTTTGCCATTTGCTAAATCGTCCTGCACCTGTTTGAGCAGGGCTTTATATTTTTCAAAGTCTTTGCAGGGTTTTCTCCTGGCAATAAAATCGGCACTTGCCCGGTCGTAATCCTGTGGGGTATGTTTAAAATTAAACAAACCTTCCTCGTCCTTGCCCAATATATCAAAGTGGTCGTCCCCGAAAATGTCATCGATGGAATTTATTTCTTTGGGTTTTTTGTAGTGTGATTCGCCTGGTTCATTGACTTTATCAGCTTCCGCTTTAGGCAACAAGTGATAAATATCGACGGTACTTAATATCTCTATTTTCCCATTTTCTTCCCGAAGACTTTTTAACCGTGTGTAGAGCATGAATTCAGCAACATTTGTACTCGCCTCTGGCTCCCTGTCATTGCTTCTAATAAAATCATTAATTTCAAGGAAACTTGAGATTAGCCTTTCTTCCGCGGTTTTTGCCGTTGAATTTTTAGGCTTGACATTGAGCAGCCCTAACGGATCGTTGTCAAAAATATCATCCAGAATTCTGTCCTTATCCATTTGTTGCGGTTCGTTTTCGTTTTTCTTCCTTTAAATAGATGATACACTCTGCCAAGCGTTTTTCCAATGGGTTGTTGGCCTGAAAACTTGGTTCCCTGTTATACATCTTTATAAATTCCTGAATTTTAGGCCATAATATCCGGGCCTCTTCGAAGTCCATTTTGATACGTGTTGCTTCAATCGTATCCTGGATTATTTTTAATACTTTGGTTGTAACTGATTTTGAGAGTATCTCAAAAGCTTTCTGGAATGGGTTGATCTGGTCAATGAGGTCAATGTGGATATCATCAATGTCAATAAAGCTGTCTGCCATCCGGATGAAACGTTTATCGCCGGTTTCCTTGATTTCGCCATTTTTGATGACAGAATCGACCACTACATATTGACGTATTTCTTCAACTTCCATATCCGATAATTCCGGGTATTTCACCCGGATAATTTTTGGGATAAGCACTTTGTTGATCACCTCCGGTTCAACATTGCCCGGCATGGCTTTTAGCATGGTATCATCCTGAAGTATCGTTGCTTTTAAATCGTTTAGGTCTGATTCGATAATATCTTTTACCCTTTTTGAAGAAGGTTCTTTTAAGCCCCTTATCTTTAACTCGCCTGGTTTAGCTTTGTCATCGTCCGAAAGTTTGGTCTTAAAATTCCAGTTCGGGGCCAAAACCTGTTCCATCAGCAAGGATGCGGTAATAGCTTTTAGCATATTGTTTACAGACAATTTAACTTGGTCGTCTGCAGCGTCTGGCTGGGCAATCAGGTTGGTGAACTGGGCGTGTGATTTGTTACTGCTGTCACGGGTTGCCCGTCCAATGATTTGAATGATTTCAGTTAATGACCCCCGATAGCCAACTGTTAAGGCATGTTCGCAATATGGCCAGTCAAAACCCTCTTTTGCCATGCCTAAGGCGATAATCAAGTCCATGTCATCTTCTGATCGGATATTTCGAAGATAGTTTACAATCTTGTCCCTTTCCCTTTGATTATCTTCCACAAGATCGGCTACTTTTATTACTTTCCCATCTGCATGGCGTTTTACATGGATCACAGCTGTTTCCGTGTCCTGCTTTATCACTGATCCAATAGCATCCAGAATAAAATCAACTTCGTTGTGTTTGTCTTTGGTTGATTCGCCGGAGTTGACATTGGGGATATGCAAGATCGTTTTTTTATCGGTGTCAAGTATTTCCAAAATGGCTTCGGTATATCTTCCTTGGTAAAAATGGTATCCAATGCCCAATGATCTTAGGTACGAATAGCCGTTAAGCTGCTCATAATAGTTGTAAGTTACTTTGGTAAACCGGGCTTCACTGTCAGGCAATAAAACAGGGACACTGTCGCCCCGGAAATAAGAGCCTGTCATGGCGATGATATGGGCCGATGATTTTTGCATAATGCTACGCAAAAGCTCGCCCAGCCGGTTGTTTATGTCGGCTGAAACATGGTGAAATTCGTCAATGGCCAACAACGTTTTATTAAATATTTGTTCGTCCAGTTCCTCACAGGCAAAGCGGAGGGTGGCATGGGTGCAAATCAATATTTGCTCACCATTATTCATGAAGTTATGAAAAGCCTGCACTTTGCTTTTGCTCCCATCGCTTCCCGGCGTACACAGGTTGTATTGATCGTTTGGATCCCAGTCGTTGAAAAAACCGTGGGCACTGAGATTGGTTTTTGCAAACGAACCTCCGATGGAACGCTCAGGTACGGACACAATTACTTTTTCGATGCCTTGGTTTCTTAACTTATCTAGAGCGAGAAACATTAGCGCCCGTGATTTTCCTGATGCCGGTGGGGCTTTCAGCAACAAATATTGGGAATCGCGGGCTTCGAACGCCCGGGCCTGCATGTCGCGCATGCCCATTGGGTTTGTTTTGGTGCTTTGACCTGTTTGGTTGTAAGTAACTTTTACGATATCTGGCATTTTCGTCTAAATTTTCGTCTATTTATTTTTAATAAACAAACTTTAATCTGCTTATTATATGGTTATTACATCTTGTCGCAATTTGATTTACGTCTAAGTCTTCGTCTAAATTCTGTCTGAGATTGGGCATTTAGACCATTCAATTGAGGACCCAGTATCTTTCATTATTCAAATCGATAAGCCCATCTTTCTTCATTTTTTGCAAAAGGTTCTTGATCTTATGCTGTTTTTGTCCTTTACTTAATACATCGGGTAATTTGTTTTCAAGCAATTCCGAGAAATCAGCTTTTTTGGCCTTCTTAAACTCTTTGAGATAATCGATAATAAGCTTCATGCAATATTCATCATCGATTCCCCTTAATCTTAAATACTCACCTCTCTGCCCGGTTTCTTTTGCAACAATTGACGAAATATAAAAATTGGGTTTCCGGCCTTCAATTAATTTTTTATCCCTTAGTTCTTTTACTTCCGGATCAGCTAAATATTTGTTTTTTTTGCACTTTGTCCAGGAGCATGATTTCATGTAATGAAAGATCGGGCAATTGTGCCAATTTTTCTGCATAGGCTAAATCCATAACCTTTCCACTGATGATCACCTTAACTGAATTATTTTCAAAACTATATTCAGGTAATGGGAACAGTTTATTCTTCTGGATAACAAACATCCGCCTGATCCCACTTCCAATGGTATCAATCATGTTCAGGTTAACCATCGCACTGGACAAAAAAGCATTCCTGTATTTTGATTCAGGGGCATCGGCCATTATCACATTTTCAATGGACTGGGGAATAAAGTTGCCTAAATTATGAAAGGTGAGTGTGCCGTCTTCCTTTTCAACAATTTTTATTTTACCCCCTAAGCGGTAATCCTGATGGGCTATGCTATTATTTAGGGCCTCGCGGATTATATACGGATCGTATTGATCAACCTCGTCAGGAAACAGTGTGCCTTTTTGCAGGTAACGATATTTCAGGTTCCGGATTTTTGCCCGAGCCTTTTCAACATTCAGCAAAAATGGGCAGGAAAAATGCTCATAGTCTTTTTCAATATTGTCTTTATCCCTCAATATCCAACTAATCTTGGCAATGGCCGGATGAATAAAATGCTCTGATTCCGGTTTGCCGAGCAAGATAATCGCAGTTCTCGTTATTTTGCCTTTAATGGCCAGTTTTGCTTTATTCAAAAAAGTCAGGACATCCCAATGGGGTATCTCATCTTTTAATGATGGATTTTTAACAGTGAAAAGCTGCCTGGCTTTTTCAATTGCCTCAGGAGACAGATCATCAATCGATGCTTCATTTATTGTTCCTATACTCCAATCGGTTGTATTGACTTGGTTTCTGATCCTTTCCAACTCTTCAATGTTCAAAGGGCTTAGTGATTCTCCGTTCCGTCCATAGTAATGCCCTTTCCAAGCAATTGGCAAACCTGTAAGAGCTGCAGGTATTTGTAACAAGAGCACTTTCTGGCCTTCAACCGTTACCTTGTAAATATCAATAAATGTGAGATTGGCAGTCGTATTTTTGGCTATTTCATGTTTATATGCATTGATTTGATTGTCGGATATTGATGTCCCAACAATGGTTTTGTCATTCTTTACCCCGAATACCAACCATGCATCGCTGACATTCTTCAAGTTAGCTTCATTGCTTAATGCCGGGAAATACTTGCCCAACTTGTTTATGTCATATTGGTTTTTTGCCTCTTTAAATTCTACGATCTCATTTTCGGCAGCCTGGCTTAATAGTTTATTGAGTATTTTGTGCATTATCGTATTAGTTTCCGGGTTTTCTTTTTTTCTGCAAACAAGGTATTTCGGTCCTGTTCTTCCGCAATCATTTTTTCGTAGAGTTTGAATAGGTATTCCAACCGTTCTTCGTCGCTTTCAAAAGGCCGGCTTCTGTAACAACGTTCCACTGCCAAATCGTTTTGTCGGTGTGCTTCGCGCAAGCCTTCTGGCATCTTGTCGGGGTCGTACAATTGAGCCAGGGTTTTGTCTGAATGTTTCTCCCGCTCCTCCAAAATACGAAAAACACATTGGGTAATTTCTTGTTTACGCTGGTCGGATATTGGAGGGAAAGGGAATGTGTTATAACATAGAACAGAAGAATATCTAATTCGTGTCTCTAAACTTCCACCAACAGCTCTTACCCAAAGATTGTGCATTTTGGAGGTTAAAACACCAAATAATTCAGTGTTGGGTGAATATACTGCAAAAGCGAGATTATTTATAATTACGTTATTATTTAAAAGCCCTATTGGAATATATTCTCTTTTTTCAGACGATGTGCCAGGTACGAGCAATACATCCGTATTTTTATGACGTATCTCAATAAATCTATGTGGTTTAGTTGCAAATTTGTTGTACGATTCTTTTTTACTTCTGTTTCTTTCAGTCCTAACGATATTCAATCTGTCCGCAATTGGAGGTATTTCATTCAGCTCATTAAAATCATTTTCCTCGGCCCAAATACACCATCTTTCAACTCCTTTGATAAATTCCTGAGAACCCACAACCTTTTTAAAGAAATGAGTAGATCCAGGATATTGATTTACAATATTTTCCTTTTCTTCCATTGTGAACTGAAGACCACCGAAATCATTTGGCATATTCCCCAAAACCATTGGTGAAAAATTAGAAAGGGGTATATTTCTTTTAGGAACTCCACTGATTCTTGCTGTTGAAAGATAAGGATTTATATAGTCTACCGTCACTTTATGTCCGCTTTCAATTATACACTTGGGTTTGTTTTGTTTTTTCCGAATACCAGTGATTATCACTGTAACTCCAGCTTGTGATTTCGCATTGTTTTCCCATTTAAAAGATTTATGAGCAAAAAATATTTCATTCTTCTTACCCAAGATTAGAGGCCAAAGTAATGCAACTTGTTCCCCCTGGCATATAGAGTTGGTTGAAACAAAACCAAATGCTACCTGATCATATTCTGCGATATATTTTGCTGCAAGTATATACCAGCCAGAAATATAGTCTAGTTTAGTAGTTGCACCCAATATGAAAAACAGATCATTCTTTTGTTCTTTTTCTTGTTGGGAAAAACCTCTATATGGCGGATTTCCCAAAATATAAATTTCATCCTCTGTTTTACTTGGACAAACCGTTTCCCAATTCAGGCGACAGGCATTCCCACAAACAATGTTGCCGGCTTGTTTTAATGGTAGGGTTGGATTGGTGCGGCCAAACTGCCGGTAAAACTCTACATTCATTTGGTGCACGGCTAACCAAAGGGAGAGTTGGGCTACTTCGTGAGCAAAGTCATCAATCTCGATACCATAGAAATTGTTGAGCGAAATTTCACTGTACTTTGTAGTATGGGCTTTTGTAATTATTTCGATTTCCAGAAAGATTTTCATTTCCAGCCTTCGTAGTTCCTTGTAGGCAATAATTAGAAAGTTTCCACTGCCGCAAGCTGGATCAAATATCTTGATCTTTGAAAGTCGTATTTGAAGTTCATTTAATTTTTTCAGGTTGCCCTTGACATCTTCAAATTCTTCGTATAAACTGTTCAGGAAAAGCGGTTCAATCACCTTCATGATGTTGGGGACAGAGGTGTAATGCTGTCCGAGGCTTCCACGCTGGTCGGCACCAATAACAGCCTGAAACATGGAGCCAAATATGTCGGGGTTTATGTCTTTCCATTGCATCTCGCCACTGTCGATAATCAATTGCCTCGAACGCCGCGTAAACTTTGGCGACAGAAGCCGCTTGCAGAACAAACCTCCATTAACATAGGGGAATACGTTGAAATAAGCAGGTAAACCAACCCTTGATTTTTCAGGAGTGTCCAATACCTCAAAAAGCCGGTCGAGAAATGAATCCAGGTCGCTACCATTGGCCTGGGTGTTTGAACTGATGGCATTGGTAAACTGGTTTTTCTGGAAAATATTTGTATCCTCAGCAAAATAACAAAACAGCAGACGTGAAAGAAAAACGTTTAAGCCGTGAATGAATTCCAGTGAATCATCCGGGTTATCTTTTTTAATTTCATCAAACAACTTAGCCATCTTTTCTGCAGCCCTAACATCTGCAATATTTTCATCGCGGTGTTTGTGTTTTTCCATGCCAGCCCAAGGAAGGAAGAAATCATAATGCTTCGGTAAATTTTGAAGTTCAATATCCAGCTTATCGTTTGTTTTGGTATCAATAGCTAACAACGTTTCAAAATCTGTTACAACCACAAATCGCTGACCGTGGTTTAATTCTCCGTTCAATTTAGAAATTGACTGGTGCAAATCTGCGTCATAAACAGCTTTGAAAAAAAGCTTTTTCTTCCATGATATTTCACCGTCCTTTTTAGAGAGGTTTAAATTCCCCTTTTGCAAACGGGTGATGGAAGCTTTGGGCAAACCGTATGCTAAAAGTAAGTCGTAGATGAAGGTTTCCGGTGAAAAAAACTTCATCAGGTTTTGCAGGTTTTGTTCTATTTGGGCGATATTCATTCCGTATTATACGTTTGGCTAAAGTTGATAATTCTTTGAGTTTTCTCAAATCAAAACCAAATGTAATAATTTGAATTTTAACATCTGGAGGAAGCAATCATAATAATAACATGATTTGTAGGATTTAGAATAAAATGAAGCCTTTCCCTCAAAACTCCTGAAAATTCAAAGTAAATTCGTGCCTTCTTTGATATTGGTTTCTTATCCTTTACTCCTTTCGTTTATTGTGTTGGTTAGGCAAGGTCTTTGACTTAGCATGGCTATGTGTAAGCTTTTGTTATCTGCCTAAAATTCAGGACTATTAAGTAATAGTTTAATCTTACCAAATTATACTTATTGAACAAAGCCATTCTCAATTCCTGTCGAATTTACCTGCACTGCAAAAACGGTCAAGGACCTCTGCTTCGCTCCGGTTCCTCGCATTCGGTCATTTTTTTGAAATGTTCTCTGTAAATGGTTGAAAAATGACATTCACCCGTTGACTGATCATAAGACATACTCCTTTTCACTCAAATTTTCGACAAAGTTATTGATCGCTTCCCTGAACGGTAAAGGGGCGGTTGCTTTTCGTGGCAACCGTCCTTCGGATGCGTTCAGTTTTTTGCCTTGTTCATTGTCGATGAACAGGTTGATTCAATGAACAAACAGGTCGGCAAAAAACTGACATGCACCCCATTGACCTGATCCGGGACAGCTCAATGTGGTACGCCAAAAATTTAAGTTTAACGGCGTGCCAGATGCCATTAAAAGTCTGCAAGGCAGCAGCGATCTATTATGAATGATTTCAAAAGTTTAAAACCCATTTCCGTTTACTCCACCAAACAAGCCATCGATGATGGTTTCCTGATTCAAGTTGATCAAAAGATTTCTCAGGAAGCTGGGATCCGTCATCCGGTTTACCTGACCCGCTCAGTATGGGACAAATATGTTGAAGTACCCAAAGGAATAGACGGCCATCAGGACCAGTCGGGCCGTTTATGGGATGTATTGTTCATGTTTGCCTTTTTCGCCCGGAAGGAATCTTCTTCCAGATTGCTATTTAAGTTATTGGTCCAATTGCCGGACGCTGGAGATTGGGAGCAGAACGAAAAAGTAGCGGACAGGTCTAACCGGCTGTTGCGGGAAGTCACTCTCAGAGCCCTGATTACAGCCCGGGATTTTGACGATCCGTCGCCAGCGATTTTCATTATGAAACCATTTGAAGATTAATCCATTCTGATGATCGATTTCAGAATAAAATGATAGGAGGTATTGATGATGATGAGATATAAAGATGATCCAAGACAAATTGCCGTACGTTATCCAAGCTACTGCGAAAAGTGCCAGGTTCGTTTGCCTCGTGGAAGTGTAGCCTACTACTGGCCACGAACCCGCACGCTGCTATGTTCTGATTGCGGAGAACCGGAATTCGGAAGTTTTCTTTCGGCTGCGGCAGATGAAGAAGTCTTTGCCGGTATGGGAAATCCTTTTTAGGTTGAACTACTGGGGTGCGATGCCCCTTTTTTGTTCGTTCTCTTTTTCAGGAAGATATGTTGCAATAGTTCCAGCCTTTTTGAACGATTTGAGAAGTGATCATGATTTTTTCAGGATTTGTGCCAATTTTTTAGTAATCATATATTTTCCTGTTTTAGGTGCACCTAAAAAATGTATAAAGCCAATATCTCTGAGTATTTTCATGTCGCGTTGAGCAGTCGCACGTTTGACACTGAGATCTTTCATAAGTTGGGGTAATGACAGGCCTTCATTCTTGATGATTTCCATTAATTCTGTCTTTAGCCGATCTTTTACAGCATCATTTACAGCATCATTTACAGCATCATTTACAGCATCATTTACAGTATCAGCATCAAATTTATCCTCTTTTTCAAGAGCTGCATGACTTCCTGTAACCCTGTAATCTCCACCTTCGTCCCTAAAAATATATTTATTGGGAATAGAAATGATTGTCGTGAAAATGTCACCTTCTTTAAAAACTGGTTCAGATTTTCCATAGAGCTTACCATACTTAAAAACGTTTCTGACACCTGAGCCAAGCTCATCGGCCCGCCCAATCTGCTTAAACAGTTCCAGTACAATTGGATTCTTTGGATGGGTATAAAAGTTATCAGGATTAATGATCCCCGGAATGTAGGGCTTGTTCCAGTTTTCAATAGTTACCTTCTCTTTCTCTATAACCAATCTGGAGGGAAAAGAATTCAAAAATTCGCGGTGAACCAACGTATTGGCGATCACTTCCCTGAAAATTTTATCCCGCAGGTTTATCCGTTGGTCATTCTCCAGGTAAAACGGATCCGGTAAATGCTTACGGATGAAATCCATTAACAGGTCATAGCTTTCAATGAGGTTGGTCCGTACTTCCAGACGGTCGTCATAACGGTCCGTATTCACAATTCTTACCAGGGCATCGGTTTTATATGCCGGAAGGATATTCTGAATGATTTCGTCCTTTCCAAACAAAAGTACAGCAGCCAGAATGAACCCTTCTTCACCTGTCTTGAAATCTTTTCTGTAAAGCTTGGCGCTACGAAGCAACTCTTCGTCATTCATACTTTCCCACGGGTGACCGGAAGTACGCACTGAAGCGAGTTTCCTGACCCGTGCAATCAGGTCAGGCCGAAAATCCTCCAGGGATAGAAACTTATAGATGCCTGATTCTGTAAAATTATTTGCCTTGCGCAGGTACAGGTGTTCCACCAGACTATGATTCCCGGTAACATTAAAATCACCATCACTGTTCCGGTCAAATATCTTACCGGCCGTGGAATGAACCTGTGAACTTTCAGGAATATGCAGGTAAATAATTTTCTTTCCATCCAAGTCCACGATTTCGGGGATAAGATAAACCGTTGGTGAAAGCTTTTGGGGATTGTTCATGAGGCTTATCAGCCGGTCAACCAAGAGTTGCACCTTTTTTTCTTCAATTCCTTCAACAGTCCCGCTATCGGTTACTCCCAAAAGCAAATGGCCACCTTTCCTGTTCAGGAAAGCGCAAATACTCTCGAACGTGTTTTTATTGAGTTCATATCGCGAAGTCTTAAACTCAACCGTTATTCCTTCGCCTTCTTTTAATATCTGCTGTACCTGCTCAATCATTCCCTAAAAATAGGAATAAAGTTTTTTATTATCGAAGTTTTGAAAAACACAACCTTCAATCGTTGATTCAATATATTTTCAATTATACCATAAAAATGATAATAAATATCCTTCTCTTGATTTAACTTTGAGGCTGATATTAACTTTTATCACCCGAAGATTTGACAAAAAATGAAAATTTCTATCCTTGTTCTACTCATTGTCGTTTCAATCAGTTCGTATTGCCAAAAAACTGAATTGACCATCCTGGCCAACCAGAAGGTTTTGGGCAAAAACCTTGTTGGGGGAACCGATATCACGGGAACCGAATTCATCTTCCCGGACAGGATCCAAGAAACATACCTTGACACAACATCAGGATTTTCGACTGTACAATTGCGAGGCACAAGCAAAAACGGGAAATGGCTTGATAATAAAGGTAATATTCTTGTTTATGACCTTTATTCCAAAGATTTAAAATGGAGCAAAAAAATCAATTACCAGACCAGCAGTGTTCAGCAGTTCAGTAATACGGTTATTCTCACTGTTGCCAATAAAAGCACCTGCCTGGATATCAATACCGGTGAGGAACTATGGGAGGTCAGAAATGACATTTATTTTGTTGATCCAATATCAAATACCGGTATTGGTTACAAATACAGGATCGGTGATCAACTTTCTGATAAGTTGGAAGGCATTAATTTAAAAACAGGTGACGTTCTCTGGAAAAGGGAGCTCAGCCGGGAATATGCCTGGAACAACGTCTTTTATTTGAATGACACCACACTTCTTGCTGTTGCAGCAGGCTTACATACCATTCACTTAAAGGACGGTTCCGGCTGGGACTACAATACTGTTACCGGGGACAAGGACTATTCTGTTACAAATACAGCCAATGCACTTGGTGCCGTAGCAGGTGTTCTCACCGGGACTTTCGTTATCTCTACCGGATATAACCTGGTCAGGGATTTAGTCTCAAATGTACTTGCTGACAGTACTGATTTATATTTCGCATCAAAGGAAAAACTTGCCGGGGTTGATAAAAATACAGGAGAAGTTGTCTGGTCATTTCCATTTCCCCAAAACCTGCCAAGTAAATCGGTCATCTTTGCCAATGACAGCGTGATCTACATGATCAACAGGGGATATGCTTTTATGGGATACAGACAGCTGAATTATGGCAAACCTTTCCTTGCTGCTTTTAACAAGGATACAGGAAAACAAAGCTTCTTTTCAATCATAGATGTGAAAGACGATCCAATCCTTGGCTTTCAGCAGGTGGATGATGTTTTTTACCTGGTTTTCAAAAACCGGGTTGCCAAATACTCATCAAAAAATGGAAATTTGATCCAGAACAAAGAATTTCCGGAGGATGAATTTGGGGGACTAAAGTATTTTACCGGAGGACATGTGTATTCGCAGGACGGCCAGGGTGAATTTTCCAGCCTTTCAGATACAACAAAGAAATATGTCTATACAGGGAATGGGAAAACCTTGGTAATTGATGATCAATTAAATGTAACCGCCACAATAGAAAAGGCATTATGGCTGCATTCCCTCAATTTTGAAGGATACAAATTTATTACAAATGATACAACAACCTTTGTATTGGATAGCATAGATAAAAAAATTGCAGAAATAGAAGTAGGCTCAAATGCTTTTATCCTTGGAAATACCTTTTATAACAGGAAGGAGGCGAGTTTTACAGCAATTGACCTGGAAAAATTTATAATGGGACCATTGGAAAAGAAATAAATGGGGAAAAGAAAGTCAAATACGGGTATAGACCCAAAACCAGTACTGATAGCCGGGGAATTTTTTTACTTCCGTTAACCATTTACATACTCTACAGGATATCGATATCTGGAAACTGGAACCTTCTTTATTTTGACGAGAATATCAGTACCCTGAGTACCCAAATCCCAATATTTTTAAAGTGATTGTGATTTACTTCAAGCCTGATTCAACCAAATTCCCCAGAAAAGTTGCAAAGTCACGAATATCGCCGTCAACGCTGGCACGTTCCAGTGCGGCCATATAGGCATCCCTTTGCTCCACCGGAATAACCGTCCATGAATACCCACCCGAAGCCAACATGGTATTAAACAGAAAACGCCCGATGCGTCCGTTACCATCCATATACGGGTGGATATAGACAAAGATAAAATGCCCCAGCACTGCCCGGACACCTGCATGGTCTTCATTGCGTAACAATTCAAACAGTGCGGGAATGGCATCGCGCACTGCTTCGGGATTGAGCGGCGTATGCATCGAGCCTTTGATATAGACCTGATTGTTTCTGTATCCGGCAAGGTCGGCGGGTTTCAATAATCCGGCTACAACACTGGGCGCAAACAATTCCCGGTACCAGTCTCCATGATCTGTATCGGCCACCTCTCCTGCATTTTCCCCTGTAAGGATTTTCCTGATGCTTTCTTTTACGGCTTGGAATGCTTGATAATACCCGCGGGCGGCCATGGCATTACGTGCCTCTCTGTCTGATTTGTCACCATCAGGATTCCAGTTTCCACCTCTGACCCGTTCTATGAGTTCGGGCGTTACCCGATACCCTTCAATGGATAATGAATGATAGGCATCTTCGACATAATGTTCTTCGACCTCTCTCATATAGGCCTGAATATCCGTGGGTAATTCTTTGGGCTTTGGAAAGTTATTAATCACTTCGCCCCGCATCTGGTGCCACATTAGCTTTATTCGGCTGACATACGGCGAATTTTCCCGAATTCCAAGAATATTTTCCGGTAGTTTTTCAGCAAACGGGTCGTCCTCCCGAATGTCATATCCGGCTGATTTCATCGTTTTAAGAATTGTATCGGCTATTCGGGTATTTCCGATATTCCGGAAAGCCCCTGCCAACCGTCCGGCAATAACACTATGCCCACCGTTCAACAGTTTTGATAATAAAGACGATGCGTCCCTGACCATTGCAAGACAGGCTCTTGCATCTATCGCATGACGGGTAAAAAAGTCGGCATTAACGGCAACCAATGCGCTTTCCAAAGAAAATACATTTAACCCTTCCAAAACGAGAATATCGTTTTTGTTGGGCAATGATGCACGTATATCCAAAATGGAGGTATTGTGAATAAGCTGTGTGACTTTGTTTCTGGCTTTGGGAGAACGGACTAAAAGCTGTGATGGAACGGTTTTGTTCCCGACTATAAGCAGTAAGGACTGATCCGGGGAAAGACACCAGTTCTCATCAAACCTGGATGTAAGATAAACCTGTGCAAAGTTCCAAAAAGATGTGTACCATGAAGTTGTATCGCCGTTTGGAGCATCGGGCCTTGTTGCGATAAACCATCCTTTCATCACCTCTTCAATAAATCCATTTGCAAGAAGCCTTTCCTTGTGGGTTCGGGACAGTTCTTCCGCCTTGATAACGGCGAGACCATTCTCATTTTGCAGTTTTTGTAAAACTTCAAGCGATTGTGCCAGTTTTTCTGATGGTGTTGCCATAATCTTCTTCCTTTTGATTTAAATCTGTATTTCCTTTAGCTTATACTGCCGTACTAATGTTAGCTTATTCTGCTGTGTTATATTTAGCTTATTTTGTCGGTCAATATTTAGCTTATTTTGCAAATATACAAATACTGATTTGATTATGAAGGAGACTTCGTATTTTACCTGAACTTAACGGGGAGAACCAAACATTGGGAAAATCAATGATACGGCATTGATTAGTTTAAGTTTATCAACCAGTTCGTTCACTGGTTTCATATCGTCTTCATTCACCCTATTTTTAATTCGCTATAAAGTCCTTAATCTTTTCAATAGGTTTCTTTTACACTCAAATTTCCGACAAAGTTATTTCGCTTCCCGGAACGGTAAAGGGGCGGTTGCTTTTCGTGGCAACCGTCCTTCGGATGCGTTCAGTTTTTTGCCTTGTTCATTGTCATTAAACAGGTTGATTCAGTGAACAAAAAGGTTGGCAAAAAACTGACATGCACCCCGTTGACCTGATCCGGGACAGCTCAATGTGGCACGCCAAAAATTTAAGTTTAACGGCGTGCCAGATAAGTCCGGCTATTGACGGATGCCAAAAAAAGACTGCAGGGCAGCAGCAATTTCCTATGAATTCTTCATTCGACATTTATGAAATGGTTAACAGCCTGATTATCGAACGCCTTGAAAAAGGTGTCATTCCGTGGCAGATGCCCTGGAAAACTGAAACCGGTTTGCCTCAAAACATGGTTTACAAAAAGGTTTACCGGGGGTTCAATTTTTGGTTCCTGCTTACCGTGGCCGATAAGTTCGGCAGTCCATTTTTTCTCACTTTCAACCAGGTCAAAGAACTGGGCGGGCATGTCCTGAAAGGAGAAAAAGGTTTTCCCGTGGTATTCTGGAAAATCCTGGAAAAGGAAGAAAAAGACGGCAGTATCGACCAGGTACCGTTTCTCCGGTATTACACAGTTTTCAACCTGAAACAGGCCGAAGGGATCGATGAAAACAAAATCCCGTCCACAGAAGCTTACGATCACGATTTTGACCCGATTGCCCGTGCCGAGCAGTTGATCGAGTGCTGGTCTGATTGTCCTGAAATCAGGTTGAACCAATCCCATGCCTTTTATTTACCGTCAGAGGACTATATCGGGATGCCCAATCCACGGACCTTTTTTCAGGATGAACAGTTCTATTTAACATTATATCATGAATGTGTCCATGGGTGCGGGCATACCAGCCGGACAGGAAGACATGAAAAGTTGCTAAACCACAAGTCCGGTTCCCGGGATGTTGAGGAACTCGTAGCCGAAATGGGGGCAGCTTACCTGTGTTACATGACCGGTATCCAGAATGCCACGATTGACAACAGTGCCGCATACATTAAAAGCTGGATTGGAAAATTCAAGGAAGACAAGAAAATGCTTTTAACAGCTTCATCGATGGCACAAAAAGCAGTGGATTACATCCTGGACCATCAGGTTAGCCCAAACCGGCCGACAAGTACAAAGCAGGCCAGGAAATTGGCGGGGGCAGTTTAGCCTTCGCCTTTTTTATCTCAAAAATTCACACTCAATCATGATTAAACATCCAAAAGATGGAACAGTTAAAAAGTTTTTCCCAGTATATCCTTCAAATCGGGTACAAATATGGTTTGCATTCCGTTTATGAAGACTTCCTTGAAATGGTTGTTTGCGCTTTATCGTTGGGTACAAAAGAAGGCCGGTACCATGAAATCGTCCGAAACTATGAAAAGTCGGACGCCTACCTGATGGCAGAAGCTTTTGGTGCATTGGTACAAGAGATGGACAATAATGGTGAAGGTTTGAAAGACGTGTTCGGTGACTTTTATATGGAGTACATCAGTCATGGGCATAATGGACAATTCTTTACCCCGGAACCAGTATGCGAAATGATGGCAAGAATATTAAACCCGGCAGGTTTTGGAGAGCGGGTGGCTGACTGTTGTTGCGGTTCTGGCCGGATGTTATTGGCAGCGGCAAAAATTAGCGGGGATTCGTTATTTTTCGGGGCAGACGTTGACCGGACCTGCGCGATGATGTGCGTGATTAACCTCTGCCTGAACGGACTTTTGGGCGAAGTTTGCTGGTTGGACACCCTGATGAACCGTTTTTATACGGGTTGGCGAATAGAACTTCACCCTGAAAAAGGGGTTCCTTATATCCGGGAGATTACAGAAGCGGAAAGTTACCTGATATTGAAACTGCCTGAAAAGAAGCAGGAAACCATTGTCAAACAGGTACCGAAAGCGGGAATATCCCAGCAGTTACTATTTGAATTTTAGGGGCAGAAGAAAGCCCCTTTTTTGTTCGTTTCCGTGTTTTGAAAGGTAAAACCACTCCATTTAAAATCCCAGCAAAGTTATTTGCGCTTCACGGAACGGTAAAGGGGAACTCGCTTTTCGTGGCTCGTTTCCTTCGGATGCGTTCAGTTTTTTGCCCTGTTCATTTTAAATGAACAGGTTGATCCAGTGAACAAGCAGGTTGGCAAAAAACAGACATGCACCCCGTTGACCTCATCCGTGCAGCTCAATATCCGGTCCGCCGAAATTTTAACCGGCGTGCCAGATGCCATAAAAAAGCCACAGGGCAGTGGAAAACAATTATGAGTAATACAGTTAAAAAGGCCACTACTGAGAGTAATGGACAAAGCAAGGCTTCTTTGGAAGTAGTGAAAAAAGAAGAGAAAGCAGTTTCTGAAGTTCCATCATTGGAAAAACGCATCCAGAAAGTGGAAGATTTGGGCATGCTCGTCGAAAGGTGGCGCAAGCTGACGGAAACCCGCCGTAACCTTCAGACCTTTTCATTGGGTGCCGATGGAATGGGGGCAACGATTTTCCTACGGGACGCTTCCGGAAAGGAGTTCAAAACCTCCAATACCCCGGTTGTGTCAGCCGTGATGGAGGAGATCAAAACCACACTGGATGGAAAGATCAAAGAGGTTGAAGACCAGATCAAGTTCTAAAAAATGGGAGGCAAAGCCTCCTTTTTTTGGTCGTTCAATATGATTTTGTCGATTTCAACCGACATTTTTAACTCCCTTTTGTTGGATGTAATCGACAAAACCTATTGTTTTCGTTTGCGAAGTATTACGTTCTTCGTAATGAATTGCAAATCAAATATAAATACCACAAAAATTTTGAGTTAGGTTTTGTGGAACGAAAGGCCCCATTTTTTAGGCCTTTTAATTCTTCAACCGATCAGAAAAAATCTATAGTTGATTTATTTCATATCCTGAAAGAATTCTTTAATTGACAGGATACGTTCACTGTTTCTTTTATTGAACAACAGATGCTCAAAGTCCTTCTTTTTGATGTTTAGATCAACAACTTTTAGTATCTCAACTACTGCCGTCTTCAATTCTTCCAGATTGTTGATGCCCTGCATCTTGGCAAGAAAGGGGTAATCCGGTTTGGTTTGGGCAAGCAGGAACATTACATCGTAGAAATCACGCCCTTTATGGCGGGTGAGCATAGCTGAGAGTTTCATCGAACACAATACTTCATCCGACGGCACTGGAAATGGGAAGTAAAAACCACATCCCTTGATGTTCACCATTTTTCGTTCATATTGTATTTCCTGGTCCTGGCTCTCAACTTTTATCAAAAATCGCTCTTCCCGGTGACCGGTCAATCCCAGGTCAAACAACAGTTCAGGAAAATGGATGTTACGCCGGAAAGCCTTCAGGCGTTTATTTTCACGGTCCCGGACTTCGGCACGCCATCCGTCCCGTTGCAGGAAGTGCAGGATGCTATCGGTCATTTCAATAAATTCCTCTTTTGAAAGTTCCTTGCAGTCAAAATCCAAATCTTCGGAGTAATTATCACGACTCGTGATAATTTATCTTATCCCAAGTAAATCGTTATCCAAAGTTATTATTCAAAATACTTTGTAAGTATCTATAAACCAATCTTACTTTTGATAATATTATCGTGATAATATTTGCTATTTTCAAATGGATGCAATGTTGCATTCTCTAAAAAGATAGCAAATGAAAACAGAACAAGAAATCAAATCCCTTATCAGGGAATGCGTGGCTTACCTCAGGGAGGAAGGCTACAGTGAGCCACGGATTGCGGATTACCAACGACTGTGGCGTGATGGAATCGAGGAGTATATGAATAAAAACTCCTTTGCAAACTACAATGCTGCCATTGGTGAAGATTTTTTAGGCAGCATTCAAGGAATGAGCGACTCGTATATGCGCACAATCCGTCGTAATGTGCATGTAATTAGCGACTTTCTTTCATACGGCAAGGTCAGAAAAAGGATAATACAATATGTATACCATGAGTTGCCAGGAGAAATAGGTGAAGCTGCATTTGAGTTCTTAAAGTCACAAGCAAAACTTCGACGCAGCAAACTGACAATTGAGAACCATCGTCGCATTTTGAGCTATTTTATAAGCCATTTGGCATTAAAGTCAGTAACCCATGTTTCAGAAATCAGGGATGAAGATGTCCTTTCCTTCATAGCATCCGCCCATAACAGTAAAGACAATTGCCTTTATACTACCCGCATGTTCTGCCGGTTTTTGTATGGGCAAAAATATATAGATAAGAATGTAGAATACGTCATCGGAAGAAACAATTTTCCCAAACGTGAAAAACTGCCTTCGGTATATAGTGCCGATGAGATAAAGCGTATTGAGGATACAGTAGGCCAGTCAAGTGCGGTCGGCAAACGTGACTATGCGATGCTCCTTCTGGCCACGCGGCTCGGCCTCCGTTCTTCGGACATAGCAGGACTGACATTCGGAAACCTGGAATGGGGCCAAAACATCATTTGCCTAACTCAGTCCAAAACAAAAAAAGTGATAGAACTGCCGCTCCTGACCGATGTTGGAGAAGCCATTATCAACTATCTGAAGTATGGCAGACCGGTATCCAGCCTGCAGCAAGTTTTCCTGAGTGCCTGCGCCCCGTACCGACCCGTCAACAGGATGATAATAAATGGAGCGGTAAGCAGGACAATAATATCATCCGGTGTCGACATCACAGGCCGCAAGTTCGGCCCCCACGCTATGCGGCATACACTGGCGAGCCAGTTACTGCGCAACGGGACCTCACTTCCGGTCATATCCGAAACGCTCGGCCACTCCGGTACGCAGGCCACTATGAACTACCTGCGTATAGATATAAACAACCTTATGCGTTGTTCTCTTGATGTACCGCAGGTACCTGCAAGTTTCTATGAGCAGAAAGGGGGGGTGTTTTATGAGTGAACAGCTTGAATACAGAAGTGTGTTTGCACCCTATTTTGACAGCTTCCTGAAGATGAAGGATACCATGGGGTATGGCCTTAATAAGTTCAGGCGGATATTTTTAGAGCTTGACAGGTTCTTCTTGGAAACCGGTGCCGTAGATGCCTACATAACCAGTAAACAAATCGCAGCATGGGGCAAAACCCGCGTAAACGACAAAGCCAGGACACTGTACGACAAATACTCCATACTGTCCCAGTTCTGCCGGTATATGTGCCATCTTGGCCATGAATGTTACATTCCACGGCTGCCCAAGCAAAAAGATATAGACTTCATACCATACATTTTTACACATCAACAGATGGATATGATCTTCCGGGAATGCGACAAGATGGCCGTTTTTAACCGCAACATGAACAGCGCCCTCTTTGCCATACCTGCCCTGGTCCGGTTTCTCTACAGCACCGGGGTTAGAATCGGCGAAGCCTTACCTATCAGAAACATAGATGTCGATTATACGCTTCGCCGGATCATAATAAGGAAAACGAAGAACCAAATGCAGCGGATGGTGCCTATCAACCTTTCATTGGAGAAAGTGTTGAAGCAATACGAAGTTTACAGGGACCGGATGCCAATTAAAAGCCTGGTGGATAAAGAAAGTTTTTTCTTTGTATCGACTATTGGGAAACCACTCACACACAGCACGGTATACAAATGGTTCAGAAAGGTGCTGCGGCAATGCGCCATACCTCATATTGGAAAGAACCAAGGGCCCCGTGTTCATGATATCCGCCACACCAGTGCTGTGCACTCCTTTGAAAAAATGGTAAAAGGTGGGGACGACATTTATTGCGCACTGCCGATACTGTCCACCTTCCTTGGGCACAAGACGATAAAAGGAACGGAGAAATATGTAAGGATGGTGCAGGAAATTTACTCTGACATTGTCGCGATGGAAAATCCGGTCACATCTTTTGTCTTCCCAACAAACCTGAAATAAACATCGACTATGGAAACAGTTACTGACTTTGCAAAATACCTGACAAAGTTCTTCACGGAATATCTTGTCGGGGAAAGGGGAGCCAGCTCCCATACAATAAGATCGTATAGCGATACTTTTACCCTTGTGCTTACTTATATGGATAAAGTCCGGCACATAGCAGCCGACAGACTGACTCTTGCTCATCTTTACAGGGAAACCGTTCTGGACTTCCTTGATTGGCTGCAGAAAGAACGGAAATGTGCCAACTCGACCAGAAACCAGAGGCTGGCCGCCCTGCACTCATTTTTTAAATATATGCAATATGAAGATGCCAAACGCCTTGAACAATGGCAGAATATCCTGTCGATCAAGGTCAAGAGGTCAGAAAAAAGAAGTTCTGTCAATTATCTGACCGTCGAAGGGATCAAGTTCCTGCTGGAACAGATACCTGTGACCACAAAGGAAGGACGGCGAAATCTTGCACTGCTGGCATTGCTTTATGACAGCGGGGCAAGGGTGCATGAACTCATAGACCTTTCCCCTTCCTCCCTGAACCTGGACAAGCCATGTTACGTCACCATTTTTGGCAAGGGGAACAAAAAAAGAATAGTCCCATTACAGAATGAGCAGGTAAAGTTGCTGGTGCCTTATATGAAGGAAAACCGCCTTGACAACCAGGCATATAACCAGCGGCCGTTGTTTGCCAACAACCGGGGTGAAAAGCTTACAAACTCAGGTGTGGCGTATATCCTAAACCTTTATGCAAATAATGCACGGATACTCAAGCCTGAACTTATACCCGAGAAAATCAGCCCACATACGTTGCGTCACAGCAAAGCGATGCATCTTTTACAATCCGGGATAAACCTGGTTTATATACGTGATATCCTGGGGCATGTATCAATACAGACTACAGAAATCTATGCAAGAGCCGACTCAAAGCAAAAACGCGAAGCATTGGAAGCTGCGTATACCAATATCATACCAGCCCATGTAAAGGAAGGCACGTGGGAGAAGGATTCGAAACTTAGGGAATGGCTAAAAAACTTTGCAAGATAATCAATATCGTTATCCAAAGCTATTTTAAAAAGCAAAGGAGATAAACTCCTGATTAATAGTCCTGCTTATAAGTACGCTTTGGATAACGATTTACTTAGGATAAGAGAACCGGTCTATCCCCTTGGTAAGGCGGAGGTTCGTGCCGCCTATAAAGACGATTTTCCCTATGTATGGTGTGGCCGAAAGATAATCAAGGATTAGCAATTGAAGGTATTCCTTCAACATATATTTTTGAAATGGGGCATTCTCCCTTAATCCGGTGGGGAAATAATTCTTTATCAGTTCCAGTTGTATCATAGGCCGTATGTCTTGATTAGCAATTTCACCCTGTTCTCAAGGGACCTGTTCCCAAACCTTTCCAAATACTCCCCCAGCACCCCCAGGTTGAGGTCATCTTCTAAAAAATCTTCATCCAAACGTAGGCCATCCAGCTCTTGTTCCGTGTTGTAAAATGGATAGAGGTAAAGCAAATCAAGCAGGGCCTTCTCCGGTTTGGCCAGTTGCAGCGTCCTTCCTTCCTCAATGGGTTTGAGGTCATAGCCAAACATCAAATCCTCTTTTACATTTTTATAGCTGTACTCACCAAAGTCGTTGCTGAAACTTGCCGTCTTCAACGCTGTGACACTTGTTATCTGGATTACTGCCTCGGGGATTATTCCGTAAAATGCCAGGGCAGCATGGAGGCTTACATAGGAAGGACGATAAATACGGTTTGCGAAGTAAAGCACAAAATCGGGTTTCCCCTTATATTCGGGAAATGTATAATATCCCCGGCGAAGGCGGACAATAAGGCCTTTGTCGGTCCAACGTGAAAAGTTGTTCCTGTCGAATCCGGGCTTCCACGCATAAACCTGGTGAATATTAAAACATCCCAGGTCAAACATCCTATTCTTGAATTCCAAATAATTCATCGTCTTGGCTGGAGCAGTTAGAAACTGTTAGGTTGGTTAATATTGCAAAGGTGAATACTCATGAAATAATCAAATATATTTCTGTTATGCAGCAAAATTAATGCATTTTGGAAATAAAACCAAGTGTTATGGTTGCGATATTTATAAATATTTTCTGCATCAATTTGTCTTAACAGGTTCGAATCTTAAATGAGATGATTCCGGACGATCATCTTTTTTTTCAATTCAAGATCATTTTTTTCGAACCAAATTGGATTATTTTGTATATTTGCATGTAACCAACTCATTTCAAATTGATTGAAAACAGGTCAAATTTCAGGTGAGTTAAACGGTGAGTTCTTTCTGGAAGCATTCCGATATCTTTCTGATAATAAAACATTTACAGGACACAAGACGAATCCTGGTATCCCGACAGAGATAAAACACTTAGAGTTAGTGTTTTAGAAGAGATAAGCGAGTTGGCACAGGTTTGTGTCCCTCGCTTTTTTTGTGCCTTTTTGACATTAAAAACGACTATTAGGCATAAATTAGGAGGTATTTTCTTTGAACTATCTTTGAACAACTCTTGCCGAGGTTCCCAAGCTTGTGATTTTGTTGAATTGTTAGACTTACAAAATCATGGCAACTTTTAAACCGATCGTATTCTCAACTGGCCGACATGTCAAACAAGACGGAACCGCAAATATCAAAATAAGGATCTACCACAATAAGGAGTCCCAATACATTTCTACGGCACATTACATAGAACCGCATTACTTCGCAAAAAACGGGGAAGTTTCGGAAGACTATCAGAATGCCGACATGCTCAATTTCGAGCTTGGAGAGACAGTACAGCAATACAGGAAAATTGCTCTCCAACTTGGCGGTATAAGACTACAGAAGATGGCGTGCAAAGAATTGAAAGACTACATCGAAACATTATCGGAGCCAGAATCCGAATTCGTTGACCTAGTCAAGTTTTCAAAGCAATTAATCTCTACCACTTCGAAGAGTAAAACTGCAGAATGGTATGATGTATCTCTCAAGGCATTGACCTGGTATTACAAAAAGGAATCGATTGATGTCATGGATATAAGCTCGAAGAAGCTCACAGCATTTATGAAGCAGCTATCTATATCCGGACCGAAGGGTAAGGGATTGGAACCAGGAGCAATAAACAACTATATCCGAGGGATCAGAGCTCTATTCAATAAATGTAAGCTTGAATACAACGACGATGACTTGAATATCATCCGGATTCCACATGATCCGTTTGCAAAACTCAAGATCCCACAGTATAGGCGAAAGCGTAAAAATATCAGAATTGAAGAAATCAAGGCCATTCGGGATCGTAAATTATCATCTGAACGTGAAAATATTGGCAGAGATGTTTTTATGATGATGTTTTACTTGATGGGAATCAATGTAAATGATTTGTATTTATTGAAGCCGCCAGTAGCCGGGCGGCTTGAATACGAGCGAAGTAAAACGACCACTGACGATAATATCAATAATTTTCTACTGTCAATCAAAATTGAACCTGAGGTAAAAGAGCTCATAGATAAATATTCGGATAATGGATTCTTATCAGTGTTGAAATCACGGTATTCCTGCTCATACAATTTGATGAAAGCAGTAAACAAAGGCCTTGAATCT